>JANMMH010000363.1:0-2678 GCA_031373055.1 Rubrivivax sp.
GTCACGCGAGTCCTGCGCCTCTGGCACAATCGATTTGACCACCTCGTCGAGCGAGGGACCAGCATCACTGTCAGGCAGCAATTCGCCTTCATCTTGCACTGCAACGTCTTCGACCTCGCTCGCCAACTCCTCATCCTCAACGACGTCGGGCTCAAGCACGAGCGAAGCGTCGGCGCGTAAGCGACCGGACGCAAATGCCGATTGGAACAACTCATCCATCCGGACAACCGCCTTATCCATCATGGCCGGGATCCCTGCGCTGCTTGTCGTGCGCAACGTAAAGGCTCCCAAAAATTTGTTATCAGGCCCGTAGCGCGCCGAAAAACGACCGACAACTGGGCCGCCAGGCCATTGCCGCTCGATCCGCGCGATGGGGATGATGACATCTGCTGCCCCAAACTGGTCGAGAATCGTGCGCCACCAGATGCGGCTGCGTCGATCCGGTTGGCCTGCGTTCAGCAACACGGCGCCGCGCGCCTGGCCACCGACGCCACCGTCGGGCTGACCGATCTTGTGGAAGCCATGCACGAGCGCATCGCGCGAGTGCCGCTGGTGGGGCAGGCGTCAGCTGGTGGGCGTACAAGGGGCATCACCGGCCTGGTCTACAAGACCATCCGTGGCGTCACGCGCGTGGTGGGTGGCAGTGTCGACGCATTGCTGGGCCTGCTGACACCCGCGCTGGTGATGGACGACTCCAGCGCCGAGCGCGAGGCCGTGCTGGCAGCACTGAACGGTGTGCTCGGTGACTACCTCGCCGCCAGTGCCAACCCGCTGGCCACCGCGACGGGCTTTCGCCGCGACGGCAAGCCCCTGACACTGCTAACGCCCGAGCTGACCTCACAGCTGCCGCAGGCCAACGGCCAGTTGCTGGTGCTGCTGCATGGCCTATGCATGAACGACTTGCAATGGCAGCGCGATGGCCACAACCACGGCGCCGCGCTGGCGCGCGACCTCGGCTTCACGCCCGTCTACCTGCGCTACAACAGCGGCCAGCACGTCTCACTCAACGGCCGCGCGCTGGCCGTGCAGATGCAGCAGTTGCTCGACGCTTGGCCGCAGCCGGTGCAGCGCTTGGTCTTGCTCGGCCACAGCATGGGTGGCCTGTTGGCGCGCAGCGCTTTGCACTACGGCCTGCAGGCCGAGATGCCCTGGGCCGAGCGCGTGGACGATCTCGTGTGCCTGGGCGCACCGCACCACGGCGCGCCGCTGGAGCGCGCCGGCCACTGGGTCGACATCGTCCTTGGCGCTACCTCGTATGCCGCGCCCTTTGCACGGCTGGGCAAACTGCGCAGCGCCGGCATCACCGACCTGCGCCACGGCAACCTGGTCGACGACGACTGGCTAGGCCGCAGCCGCTTTGCGCGCGGCCGCGACCGCCGCGCGGTGCTGCCCCTACCTTCACACGTTAGGCACTTCGCCGCCGCAGCCTGCCTGGGGCCAAGCGGCGACGACGTCAAGAGCCGCCTGCTCGGTGACGGCCTGGTGCCGCTAGACAGCGCGTTGGGCCGCCACGCCGACCCGGCACGCTGTTTGACCTTTGCGCCTGAGCGGCAGTGGACCGGGTACGGCATGAATCATCTGGAGCTGCTCAGTCGCGAGGAGGTCTACACGCAGCTGCGCGATTGGCTTGCGCGCGATCACCAAGCTGGGATGGATCAAGCAGCAGCAGCGCAAGCTGCGTGCGCAAGAGAGGGAGAGCCCACGCGAGTACATCACCCGTGAGAGCCACTACGTGTGGGGGCGGCGGGTGCTGTTGCAGGTGGTGGAGGCCGTTGCGCCGGCCAGCGTGCAGCTACGGCATTCGAGATTGCTGGTGAGCGTTCGGCCTGGCACCGACGCGGCGGGCAGGGAGGCGATCGTGTCGAGCTGGTATCGCCAGATCCTGCGGGCCAAGCTGGCGGAACTGATTGCGATCTGGGCACCGCGACTGGGTGTCGAGGTTCGTGGGCTCTAAGTGCAGCAGATGAAGACCAAGTGGGGCAGCTGCAACCCGGTCGCTCGTACGCTGCGGTTGAACACCGAGCTTGCGAAGAAACCCAGGGCATGCCTGGAGTACATCGTGGTGCACGAGATGAGCCACTCGCTGCAGCCGACGTATGGGGCGTCCATTCTGGCGCTTATGGATAGGCTTGTTCCGCCATGGCGCGAGACGCGGACGCTCCTCAACAGTCTGCCAGCGCGGCACGAGCAGTGGGGCCACTGAGGCTGGACACGGACAATCGCCAGCAAAAGATTCGGCTGGACGGAATCGACGTACCCAAAGGCTGACAACCATTGGGGGGAGCATCCGCGCGGCACCTGGCCGAACTGCAGCCCCTGGATGAGATTCCGGCTTTTCGTCGTACTCCACTCTCGTCCAGCCCGGGCGCGCCACGGATCGGTGCCTACTTTGCGCCTACCAAATGAAAGAAGGTTAGCGGCTACTCACCGGTTAACCCTCTATTTTCTGGCTCCTCGACCTGGGCTCGAACCAGGGACCTACGGATTAACAGTCCCTGGGGATGGGATTTCCTGGGATTTCCTGATACAAGTTCGCCGCCGCATAGCCTTTACAAATTAACTACTTACGTCCAAAGTCGTTCCAAGCCGTCTCAGGCCATCTTCGCCAAAACTGGCACCAGACTGGCACCAGCACAGCTACGGACTATGGCAAAAGATCAACTTTCAAGCACTGCGGC
>JANMMH010000370.1:0-1576 GCA_031373055.1 Rubrivivax sp.
ACTGCACGCTCATGCCCAGCGCTTCCAGCGAGTGGGTGTAGTCGGCAAACAGCACCAGCGCCGCAAGGCCGGCCGAGCCGATGGCGTAGCCCTTGGTGACGGCCTTGGTGGTGTTGCCCACGGCGTCCAGCGGGTCGGTGACGTCGCGCACGCTCTTGGGCAGCTCGGCCATCTCGGCAATGCCACCGGCGTTGTCGGTAATGGGGCCGTAGGCGTCCAGGGCGACCACGATGCCGGCCATGCTCAGCATCGACGTTGCGGCCACAGCAATGCCGTACAAGCCACCGAGTTGGAACGCGGTCAGGATGGCCGCGCAGACGAACAGCACCGGCCAAGCCGTCGAGCGCATCGAGACACCCAGGCCGGCAATGATGTTGGTGCCATGGCCGGTGGTGCTGGCCTGGGCGATGTGCTGCACCGGCGCGTACTGCGTGCCGGTGTAGAACTCTGTGATCCACACCATCGCGGCGGTAAGTACCAGGCCCACTGCGCAAGTGCCGAACAGCGCCGTTGCCGACACGCTGCCACCCGCCGTGAGCGTCAGCGGCGTCGGGAACATCATGTCGGTGACGAAGTAGAAGGCGATCAGCGAAAGCACACCGGCCACCGCAAGACCTTTGTACAGCGCCGGCATCACGTTCTTCATGCCTGGGCTGGCCTTGACGAACAGGCATCCAATGATCGACGCGATGATGGACACGCCGCCCAGCAGCATCGGGTACACCACCGCGTTGATGGTCGAGCCGCTGACCATCAGCGCACCCAGCGCCATGGTGGCGATGAGCGTCACGGCATAGGTCTCGAAGAGGTCGGCGGCCATGCCGGCGCAGTCGCCGACGTTGTCGCCCACGTTGTCGGCAATCACCGCTGGATTGCGCGGGTCGTCTTCGGGGATACCGGCTTCGACCTTGCCCACCAGGTCGGCGCCGACGTCAGCGCCCTTGGTGAAGATGCCGCCGCCCAGCCGCGCAAAGATCGAGATCAAGGACGATCCAAAGGCAAAGCCCAGGAGCGGCTTGAGCGTTTCGGCGTCGGCCTTGGTACCGCCCGTGAGCAGCATGAAGAACAGGGCCACGCCGAGCAGGCCCAGGCCGACCACCAGCATGCCGGTGATGGCGCCGCCCTTGAAGGCGACATCCAGCGCCGGGCCAATGCCCTTGGTGGCCGCCTGCGCGGTGCGCACGTTGGCACGTACCGAGATATTCATGCCGATGAAGCCGCAGGCGCCCGAGAGCACCGCACCAAGCACGAAGCCGCCGGCTGTGAGCTTGCCCAGGAAGATGAAGATCAACACCGCGAGCACAACGCCGACGATGGCGATGGTGCGGTACTGCCGCGCCAGGTACGCGGCGGCACCTTGCTGGATGGCGGTCGCAATTTCTTGCATGCGCGCGTTGCCCGCGTCTTGCGCGAGGATCCAGCTTCGTTGCACGAAGCCGTAGATGACGGCCGCAAGGCCGCACGCAAGCGCCACATACAGCGCTGTGGAAGTGGACATGGAGAACTCTCCTTTGACGATCGGGTTTTTTGGATTGCATCTGCACGCTCCCGGCGCGCAGTGCCGACGTGCCCGTCA
>JANMMH010000439.1:0-1580 GCA_031373055.1 Rubrivivax sp.
GACATCCCCGTCATCGCCGTCAGCGCCAACGCCATGCCCGGCGACATCGAAGGCGGCCTGGCCGCCGGCTTTGCCGACTACATCACCAAGCCGGTGGACCTGGCCGCGCTGCTCACGGCGGTGCGCAAGGCGCTGGCGGGCCTGCGCCGGCCGGCACCCTGAATCCTGCGAAGATGGCGTGCGCAGCGCGGGCTGCCGTGCTGCGCAGATTCCATCCTTGAGGTTCACGACATGCATCCACACGATCGACACCACCAAGCGCGCCAAACGCTGCTCGCCGCGCTAACCCTCGTCTTGTGCGTGGGCTCGGCCGCCGCCGAACGCCTGAAGTTGCGCATCCTGGGCACCACCGATCTGCACATGAACGTGCTGAACTGGGACTACTACCAGGAAAAAGCCACCGACGAATACGGCCTGGCCAAGACGGCTACGCTGATCAAGACCGCGCGCGCCGAGAACGCCAACAACCTCTTGTTCGACAACGGTGACTTGATCCAGGGCAGCCCGCTGGGCGACTATGTGGCACGCGTCAAGCCACTCGCCCCGGGCCAGGTCCACCCGATGTACAAGGTGATGAACCACCTGCGCTTTGATGCCGCCAACATCGGCAACCACGAGTTCAACTTCGGCCTGCCCTTTGTGCAGCAGGCCATCAAGACGGCCAACTTCCCCTACGTCAACGCCAACGTGGTGTTCGAGGGGCCCGAAGCCCGCAACGTCTTCACGCCATACGTGCTGCTGGACCGCACGTTCACCAGCGAAAGCGGCGCCAAGGTCGCGCTCAAGGTCGGCGTCATCGGCTTCGTGCCGCCGCAAATCATGCAGTGGGACATGCAGCACTTGCAGGGCAAGGTGCGCGCACTCGACATCACCGAGACCGCGCGCCGCTTCATCCCCGAGATGAAGGCCAAAGGCGCGCAGGTCATCGTCGCCGTGCCGCACTCGGGCTTCGAATTCGGCGAGACCGTCTTCTTCGCCGAAAACGCTGTGGCGCGGCTGGCCGAGATCCCCGGCGTTGACGCCATCCTCTTCGGCCATTCGCACGGCGAATTCCCGGGCCGCTTCTTCGCGCGCCACCCCAAGGTTGACCTCACGCGCGGCACCATCAACGGCGTGCCTGCGGCCATGCCCGGCCGCTGGGGCGACCACCTGGCGGTGATCGACCTTGAGCTCGACGACGCCGTGCCTAACAAGAAGGGGGAGTGGACCGTGGTCGACGGCCGCGCCGCCATTCGCCCGATCTGGGACCGCGCCGCGCGCAATGCGCTGGTCGAGGCCGACCCAGAGATTGCCGGCCTGATCAAAGAGGAACACGAGGGCACGCTGCGCACCATGCGCTCGGAAGTGGCGCAGACCAGCGTGCCGATCCAGAGCTTCTTCGCGCAGGTGGCCGATGACCCCTCGGAGCAGCTGGTGTCGCAGGCGCAGATCGACTATGCCCGGCGCGCATTGGCGGGCACGGCGCACGCCAAGCTGCCCATCCTGTCGGCCGCCGCGCCCTTCAAAACGGGCGGGCGCCAAGGCACGAGCTACTACACCGACATCGCCGCCGGCACGCTGATGCTGCGCCACATCGCCGA
>JANMMH010000584.1:0-2561 GCA_031373055.1 Rubrivivax sp.
GGGGAAATCTCTGTCTGGTGCACAAATAATGCATGACTTTGAGGAAGCACTCAAACAATCCGGTCAGCCAGGTTCAGACCAAATGGTTAGTAACGCCGGTGTAGCGCGGAACGCCATGTCAGGATTTCTAAAAGGGAACTATAAGATAGTGACTGGATACTTGGGCGGCGACTGCGCCGTGTGGGATTGGGCAATTGAAGGGGATATGTTGCTAGAGATGTCGCGGTGCAAATATAGCTACGATGTCAATTTGCTGACGAGAATGAAGTAGCTGGCTCGTCGCGCGAAGAGTGACGCCTAACCCCTCGCTCAAGCGGAGCGCCAACGGCAGGCCACCAGGCCCGGGCCAGTGGTACTCCGTACATTGTCACAGGCCCGGGCCTGGCGTCCTGCCGTCGTCGCCCGCTTAGCTCGAACGTTAGGCCTCGCAAAGGAGCATTCGTGTCCCTCAGCTTTCAAGTCGTGTCAGATGTGGTCAGAGACGGTCTCGGCCTCGAACTCTTGGACGAAAACAATCGAATCTTGGCGGAAGTCTTTCGCCACGACGCTAGCCACAAACTGACGGTGACTTGCTTCGAACAAAACATTGAATTCACTTGGCTAGAGCTTTTGCTTTCACGAGCGCGTAATGAACTCAACCCGTTCGAGGATGGAACACCATTTGCCGCGCACACGATCGAAAGGAGCAAGACTTGAACACCGGTCATGCGACTACATTCGTTCAGTCAACAACGCCAAGCGAGTCGAACCCGGTGCTGCTTGAAGCACCACCATTCATCAGCGCAAGGGCTAAGTACCTCACCCGATCTAGCGTCATAGTTAAGAAATCAAGTGTGTCCAGCGCGCCGCGGGCGAGGCCTAACCCAATACTGTTCTATTAGACAGGAATAGGCTACGATATCCAGCCATGGCAACTCCGAGGCGGGAGGCGGCATGGCGCGAACGAAGGCGGTACTGGGTTCCGGGGCCCGGCTAAGTGACTTCCTGGCAGCCAGCTTGCTGGCTCGTGTGGTCCCGGCCGAGGTCGTGCATGCTGTACTGAACGAGCACGGCTGCAATAGCCAGCGAATCCGCAGCTTTCCCGCTGTGGCGGGCGTTTACTACTGCATGGCGCTGAGCCTGTACCCGGAGGCGGCGTATGAAGAGGTCTTCGCCGTTGTCGCGCAGGGTTTGGCCTGGGCCAGTGGCGCGGTTGAGCCGACACTGGTGCGCAAGTCCTCCATAAGTACCCTGCGCAGCCGTATCGGATCGGCGCCGCTGCGAGACTTGGTCGGGCGATGCTGCGTGCCCATGGCGAACCCTGTGGAACATCCTGAGGCGTTCTATGCCGGCCTCAGACTGGTGGCAGTCGACGGTAGTTGCTTCGATCTGCCTGATGAGGCCGACAACGCCCAGACCTTCGGCTACCCCGGCAGTCGCACCAGCCTGGCCGGGCATGCCGGCTACCCCCAGGCGCGCTGTGTCGCGCTGGTCGAATGCGCGACGCACGCCGTCCTGGGCGCCAACCTCGGCCCCTTTCGCACGGGCGAGTGGGAACTGTGTGTCGATCTGTTGTCCCGGCTGCAGCCGGGGATGCTGTGCATGGCCGATCGGGGCTTCAACGGCTTCGAGCAATGGCGCGACGCCAGGGCCACGGGAGCCGAGTTGCTGTGGCGATGCAGCAGCACCCGGGTGCTGCCGGTTCTGCAGCGGCTCGCCGATGGATCCTTCCTCAGCATCATTCGCCCCACCGGTGTGAGCCGTGCCGAGGCTGACAAGCAGGCCATCACGGTGCGTGTGATCGAGTACGCGTTGCCGGGTGTCGAGGATGGGCAGTCGCGCTACCGCTTGTTGAGCACACTGCTGGATCCGCAGCAGGCGCCCGCCATGGAGTTGGCGGCGCTGTACCACCAGCGCTGGGAGATCGAGGCCGTCTTCGACGAACTCAAGACGCATCTGCGGCAGAGTCGGCGAGTGCTGCGCAGCAAGACGCCCGATCTCGTGCGCCAGGAGTTCTACGGCTGGGTGTTGGCACACTACGCGGTGCGCTGGCTGCTGCACCAGGGCGCCACGCGTCACCGAATACCGCACGCCGAGTTGTCCTTCAAGGGACACGTCGAGTTGCTCAGACGCGCACAGCCCCACTCAGGGGCCTTTCCCCCCAGAGCGGCCCAGACGTCGACGGCGTTGGTTCCGTGAGTTGCTTCAGGCCAGTGCGCGGACACGGGCCACCAGGACAATCAACCGACGATCGCCGCGCATGGTCAAGCGCCGTAACTCGCAGTACGCTCCCCACGACCGAACCGTTGCAACCCGAGTCCCCATGGACTGCACGCCACGTCCAGCTACCGGTCCACCCATCCGGCCCGCACCACGAACCCCACGCAAGAAGCTGTGGTCAATCGAGTGCCCTGCAGGTGACTTTGTTATCTAACAGAACAGTATTGGGTTAGGCCTCACTGTTGCCGAGTGGAGGGTAGTGTGGCATTTTCATACTCGCTGGCCTTCAGAGAAGCACTGCCGGAGACTTGAGTAACTTGGCAGATCGCAGGCTGTCCAGTGCGGAACACGATGTAGCCAAC
>JANMMH010000600.1:0-23517 GCA_031373055.1 Rubrivivax sp.
CTGCTGGCCCAGCGCAGGCTCATCGCGCAGACGGCGCTGCAACGCAAGTGGCCCATGATCGGGTTCACGAGACAGTTCGCTGACGAAGGGGCGCTCATGAGCTACGGCCCCAACTTCACCGCGCAATTCAGCCGCGCGGCCTATTTCGTGGACCGCATTTTGAAGGGCGCGAAGCCGGCCGATCTGCCCTTCGAGCAACCCACCCAGATCGAATTCGTCGTCAACCGCAAGACCGCAGAGGCGCTGGGCATCACGATCCCGCAGTCGCTATGGGTGCGTGCGGACGAGGTCATTCAATGAGGGATCTGAGCCGACGCTGACCCTTCGCTGTCGTCGGGCTGTCGCCAGTCACGCTATCGTCCCCAGCGTCGTTCGCCGCTGGCCCGCCGCTCCTTGAATCTTCTTGCCGTTACCGACCTACGTGTCACGCTAGCCACCTCGCGCGGCCCGGCCGACGCGTTGCGTGGCGTGTCCTTCACGTTAGAGCGTGGCCAGACGCTGGGGCTGATTGGCGAGTCGGGCTGCGGCAAGTCGATCACCGCGCTGGCGCTGATGGGGCTCTTGCCTGATGGCGCCACCGTCTCGGGCTCGATCCGCTTCAACGGGCAAGAGCTCACCACGCTGGACGAGGACGCCTACTGCCAACTGCGTGGTGACCGCATCGGCATGGTTTTTCAAGAGCCGATGTCGGCGCTGAACCCGCTGCACACGGTGGCGAGTCAGATCGGGGAATCGCTGCGCCTGCACCGGGGGCTGGACCGCAGCGCGGCGCGCGCGCAGGCGCTGCGTTTGCTCGACAAGGTCAAGCTGCCGAATGCTGCGCAGCGGCTTGACGCCTACCCGCACCAACTCTCGGGCGGCCAGCGCCAGCGTGTGGTGATTGCCATCGCGTTGGCGTGTGGGCCCGACCTGCTGATCGCTGATGAGCCGACCACCGCGCTGGATGTGACGCTGCAGCGCGAGGTGCTGGACCTCATCGCTGAACTGGTGCGCGAAGACGGCATGGGCCTTGTGCTCATCAGCCACGACCTCGGTGTGATGGCCGACCGCGTGCAGCGCCTCTTGGTGATGTACGGCGGCACGGTAGTGGAAAGCGGGCCGACGACTGACGTGTTCGCGCGCCTGGCGCACCCCTATAGCCAGGGCCTCTTTGCGGCGCGGCCGCGCCTGGGGCTGGCGCGCGGCACCCGGCTGGCCACGATCCCAGGGCGTGTGCCCGAGTTGATCGACTTGCCCGCCGGCTGCCCCTTCGCCGAGCGCTGCCCGCGCGTGGTGGCCGACTGCCGGGCGGCGCTGCCCGCCCTGGTGGCACTCAGCGCCGAGCACCATGCGCGCTGTATTCGGTTGGGCGACGCATGAGTGCGCACCTCTTGGAAGTTAGCAAGCTGGTCAAGGACTACCGCCTGCCGCGTGAACACCTGCTGGCCGCCGCGCCCCGCGTGCGCGCGCTCGACGACGTGAGCTTCACGCTCAAGCGTGGCAAGAGTCTGGGCATCGTCGGCGAGTCGGGCTCGGGCAAGAGCACGCTGGCGCGGCTGGTCATGGCGCTGGAAGCGCCCACCTCGGGTTCGGTGTGTTTCAACGGTCAGGACTTGAATGCACTCACCGGCGCCGAGCTGCGCCGCGCGCGTGCGGGCTTCCAGATGGTCTTCCAAGACCCCTACGGCTCGCTGGACCCGCGCCGGCGTGTGCATCAAACCGTCTGCGAGCCCCTGACCGCGCTGGGCTTGAGCAGTGCGGCCGAGCAACGCGCGCGCGCCAGCGAGGTGCTCGACGCCGTGGGCCTGCGCGCGGCCGATCTCGACAAATATCCGCATGAATTCTCCGGCGGCCAGCGCCAGCGCATTGCCATCGCGCGCGCACTCATCACGCGACCCAAATTGATCGTGGCCGACGAGCCGGTGAGTGCGCTGGACGTCTCGGTGCAGGCGCAAGTGCTCAACCTCATGCAAGACCTGCAAGACCGCTTCGAAGTGACCTACCTCTTCATCAGCCACGACCTGGCGGTGGTGGACTTGGTGTGCGACGAGGTCATCGTCTTGCAGCATGGGCGCATCGTCGAACAAGGCGAGCCTGGCGCCATGTTCAGCGCCCCGCAACACCCCTACACGCAGCGGCTGCTTGAGGCCATTCCCGGCTTGCGCACGCCGCTGGCCGCCGCAAAATCCACATCACACTTGAACGGAGAAATTTGATGACGCTGCAACGCCGCCACTTCAACGCCCTGCTCTCCAGCGCGCCCCTGCTGGCCAGCCTGCCCGCCGTCGCGCAACGCGGCAAAGACGAAGCCGTGCTGGCCATGGTGCTGGAGCCCACCAGCCTGGACCCGACCAGCGCGCCGGCGGCGGCCATCGGCGAGATCGTTCATTACAACGTGCTCGAAGGCCTGACCAAGATCAACGTCGACGGCAAGGTCACGCCGCTCCTGGCCGAGAGCTGGGCGCTTACCCCGGACGGCAAGACCTACACCTTCAAGCTGAAGAAGGGCGTCACCTTCAGCGACGGCGCAGCCTTTGACGCCAGCGCGGTGAAGTTCAGCTTCGAGCGCGCCAAGGCTGAAGGCAGTACCAACAAGGCCAAGAAGGCCGTGTTCGATAACATCTCAAGTGTGGTGACGCCCGACGCCCACACGGTGATCCTGGTGCTGAACAACGCCGACGCCACGATGCCGTTTCGCCTGGGCGAGAACACCGCGACCATCCTGCACCCTGGCTCGGTGGCGAGTGCCACCACCAAGCCGGTCGGCACCGGGCCTTACCTGCTGGAGCAATGGAGCAAGGGCACGAGCGTCACGCTTCTGAAGTGGAACGGCCACCGCGCTGCGGCGAGCGTGAAGCTGCGCAAGGTCACCTTCCGCTTCATCAACGACCCCGCCGCGCAGGTGGCCGCACTTTTGGCGGGCGACGTCGACGGCATGCCGCGTTTTGGCGCGCTGGCGTCGCTCAAGCAATTCCAGGGCGACAAGCGCTTCACGGTGGAGATTGGCAGCACAGCCGGCAAAGGCATCGTGGCCATCAACAACCGCAAGAAACCTTTTGACGATGTGCGCGTGCGGCGGGCGCTGGCACACGCCATCGACCGCAAGGCTTTCATCGAAGGCGCGCAAGAAGGCCTGGGCAAGCCCATCGGCAGCCACTTCGCCCCTACCGACGCGGGTTATGTCGACCACAGCGCTATGCACCCCTTCGACCCCGAGAAAAGCAAGGCGCTCTTGAAAGAGGCCGGCATCACCACGCCTCTGGCCGTGACGCTGACGCTGCCGCCGCCGCAGTACGCGCGCAAAGGCGGCGAGATCGTGGCGGCGATGCTGGCCAAGGCCGGCTTCGCGCCGAAGATTGAAAACGTGGAGTGGGCGCAGTGGCTGGCCGGCCCCTTCAAAGGCAACTTCGACCTGACCATCATCAACCACGTCGAGCCGCTGGACTACGCCACCGCCTACGCCGACCCGAAGTACTACTTTGGGTATGACAGCCCGAAGTTCCGCAAGTTGGTGGCCGACATGGCCGCCAGCGCCAACGCGGCGACGCGCGACAAACTCTGGCGCGACGTGCAGGCACAACTCGCGACCGACGCCGTCAACGCCTATGTGTGGAACCCCGCGCAAGTGGCGGTCGGCAAGCGCCGCTTGAAGGGCTTGTGGAGCAGCTCGCCGATCTTCGCCAATGACATGGCGGCCGTGAGCTGGGGCGCTTGATGGCGGCGCTGAACGAGCTCAGTGCGGCCGAGCTCTCGGCCGCGTACGCCGCGCGCAGCCTGTCGCCCGTGGAGGTGACGCAAGCGACCATTGCCCACATCGAGCGCTGCGAGCCGCAGCTGTGCGCGATGTACGCCTTCGACCCCGAAGGCGCGATGGTGATGGCGCGTGCTTCGCAAGCGCGCTGGATGAAGGGCGCGCCGCTTTCAGCCATCGACGGTGTGCCCGTCACCATCAAGGAAAACATCGCCACGCGCGGTGTGCCCATACCGATGGGCACCGCGGCGGCATTGCTCACGCCAGCACTCGACGACGCGCCACCGGCAGCCCGCATGCGCGAAGCCGGCGCGGTGTTTTTGGGCAAGACCACCATGCCCGACTTCGGCATGTTGTCCTCGGGCCTGTCGAGTTTTCACAAGCTCGCGCGCAACCCTTGGGACCTGAGCAAGAACCCCGGTGGCAGCAGCGCCGGGGCCGGTGCGGCGGCGGCCGCAGGCTACGGCCCGCTGCACATCGGCACCGACATCGGTGGCTCGGTGCGCCTGCCCGCAGGCTGGTGCGGCGTGTTTGGGTTGAAGCCGAGTCTTGGCCGCATTCCCATCAAGCCGCCCTACTACGGCCGCGTGGCCGGGCCCATGACACGCACGGTGCGTGACGCCGCGCTGATGATGGAACACCTGGCGCGGCCCGACTGGCGCGACTCGATGAGCTTGCCGGCGCACAACATCGACTGGATGGCGCTGGACATGGACGTTAGCAAGCTGAAGATCGGCCTCCTGCTAGACGCCGGCTGGGGCGAAGCGGTCGACCCCAAAGTGCGCGCCACGATTGACGCCGCCGCGCGCGCTTTCCAGGCCGCCGGCGCCCACGTTGAGCCCATGCAGCCCTTCATCACCCGCGAGATGGCCGACGGCATCGACCGCTTCTTTCGCACGCGTTCGTACCTGGACATTGCGACCCTGTCTGAGGCGCGGCGCAACAAAGTGCTGCCCTACATCCGCGACTGGGTGGCTGCCGGCGCGCACTACAGCGCGGCCCAGGTTTTCCACGCCTTCAGCCAGATCGGTGTGATCCGTGAGGCCTCGGTCAACGCCTGCCAGCCCTATGCCTACGTGCTCTCGCCTGTGGCGCCGATGGTGGCCTTCCCGGCCGAACTGCCTGGCCCCAGCAACGACCCCGAGCGCCCCTTCGAGCACATCGCCTTCACGCTAACGTACAACATGAGTGAACAGCCGGCGGCGAGTGTCAATGCGGGCTACAACGATGCGGGGCTGCCGATCGGATTGCAAATCATCGGGCGGCGCTTTGACGACATCGGTGTGCTGCGCATGGCGCAAGCCTGGGAGCAGATGCGGCCAGCGCAGCGGGCTTGGCCCGTGCTGCCGCCAGCGCTGGCGGCAGCATGAGCTATCGATAGTCCACGGCGCGCCCGGTTGGCGGCACCTATCACGCCTCAGCTATCAAGCGGCACTGACCTTGCGACGTCGACGCACGGTAATGGCCGCCAGCCCAGCAGCAGCAAGCAAGGCCATCGAGCCGGGCTCCGGTACACCTTCTACGGCCGCCGGTGCACCTTCTACGGCCGCCGGTGCCACCGCCAAGCCAAAGAGTTGATGTGCACCGATGGCGCCGACGAGCGTGGCCGCACCGGTGCCCAGGTTGATGGTGTAGAGGCCATCGACGCCGCCCACGCGAAGCGAGGCGAAGGCGGTGTTGGTGCCACCCGGGCTGGTGAAGATGTCGAAGCCGAGGAAGCCGTTGACGTTCACGCCCAGCGCGCCGACGGTGTTCAGCGTGCCGGCGTTCGGCGCGCTGGTCGTGAGCAGCGCATCCACGCCGGGGTCGATGTAGAAGAGCTGCGTGCCCGTGGCCGCGTTGTTGTCCGAGTTCGTGTACGCCGCGTCGGCTACCTGCGGGTTGCTGCCGAAGTTGATGTCTCCGATGACATAGGCCAGCGCGCCGTCAGCGTCGGCGGCGCCCGTGGCGACGGTGATGCGACGGTTGTCGTCGGCCGGATTGACGACGCGAAGTCGGTCCACCACAGGGTTGAAGTCAATGCCCAGGCGGGCGTTTCCCACGGTGGCGGAGGAGGTGCTCACGAAGGTGGTGACGCCGGTGTTGATGTTGACGCGAAAGATGCCATTCCCATTTGCTTCGTAGCCATACAGCAGGCCATCGGCAGGGCGAAAGTCGAGCCCGTCGAGCCGGTTGATGGCGCCGGAGATGGCGCCCACGGTGGTGACGATGCCGGGCGAGGCGCTGTCAAAACGGATCAGCTCGACGCCGTTGCTGGCCAGCGAGTAAATCGGCGTAGCTTGCGCGCTGGCGGCCAGCGCTGAGAGCGTGATCGCGCTGAAGATCTTTTTTGCGTGGAAAGGCATGGCGGCGAACTCCAATGGGGGGCGTCGGGGTCTAAGGAAGAGATCGACCTCACAGCGTCGGAGGTTCAGCTGTCGAGCTCGAGGAACTGAGCGCAATGTAGTGAGCGTGCGGCAAGTCATCTGTTGCGCACCGCACATAGGGCACCCCCTGAAACGCGGGATCACGGGCCGGCAATGTCGGCGGCCAAGGCCTCGCGCGCAAAAGCCATCGACGCTGCGGACTTTCCAGGGCTGCGATCCGCGAATCTCGGCAGCCATCCCTTGAAAACACGGATTCGTCGCTGCGCCTGGCCATCGAATCGCACGCCGGCGCAGAATTCTTGTGCCAATCCGCTCGGAGGCCGTGATGCCAACGCTCACTCGCACCGCACTTGAATTCACCGGCGAGCCCTACCTCGCGCGCGTACTTCGCGCCTTGGGTTGGGAGCGCTGGGCGGTGGTCGCGCTGATGCCCTTCTTGTGGTCGACGCGGCGCTTGTTCACGGCCGACATGCTCGACTTCTTCACGCCCACCGAGATTGCGCGGCTAGGAATCGAGCTGTACGCCGAGATGGCGGTGATCGCGCTGGCCCTGATGCTTAGTTACACGCTGCTCGACGAGGCCTTGCCGCGCTTTGCGCGCCTGCGTCTTGCCGCCCTTTGCGCCATGTTGCTTGCCCTGTCGGTGGTGATGACGGCTCTGCTGTACGCCTACTACGGCCACAGCTTCAATGACCTTCCGCCGCCACCGCGCTTGTTTGCCGACTCGCTGCGCTGGGGCCTGCCGGCCATGATGTTGGCGCTGGTCGCCCATGTGCATCGACGTGCCATGCACGCCGAAGTCGCCGCGCATGCCGAAGAGCGATCGCGTGCGCAACTGGGGCTGGAAGAAACCGAACAGCAGCTCGCGCTGCTGCAAGCGCAGATTGAGCCGCACTTTCTCTTCAACGTGCTGGGCAATTTGCGCCGCCTCTACCGCACCCGCCCCGACGCCGGTGCGAAGACGATCAGCAGCCTGATGCGCTACCTGCGCGAGGCGCTGCCCAAGCTGCGCAGCCAGCGCGCGCTACTGGGTGACGAGCTCGAACTGGTGCGCGCCTATCTCGATCTGTTCCAGGTCCGCATGGGCGAGCGCCTGAGTTTTTCGATCGAGGCCGACCCGGCGCTGCATGCCCTGGAGTTCCCGCCCATGTTGCTCGTCACGCTGGTCGAAAACGCCATCAAGCACGGCATCGAGCCGACCGGGCGCGGTGGCCACGTGCTCGTGCGCGCGCGGCGCAGCGCTCGATCGCTTGAAGTGGCCGTCATCGACGACGGCGCCGGGTTCGCTGCCGCGCCCAGCGGTGGCAGCGGCGTCGGGCTGGCCAATCTGCGGCGCCAGCTGGCGGCGCGTTATGGCGGCCAGGCGCGGCTGACGCTGGAAGCGAACGAAACGCGCGGTGTCCGCGCAACCATCGTCGTACCGCTGCGCACTGGCGCCAGAGCCGGTGCGGTGCGGCAGCTCGAAGCGGTAGGCACGTGAGATGCAAGCATGGATGGACATCTCCTGCGTGTGCCTGTCGTGCTGAGCGCACCTATGACCTCCGTCATTGACTTCGCGCGCTGGCTGCGCGCGCACCCCAGCACGCTGGTGACGGCGGGTCTGCTGGGCGCGGCCTACCCGTTAACTTCTGCGGTGAGCGCGCTGGGTGTCTTGCACGAGGTGACGCCAGCAGTTGCCATTTCGGCCATCACCAGAGCTGCCAGCCTGTCCTTGGCGGATTTCCCGGCGTTTGTCTTGGCGGGCTATGTCTTTGCGCGGCTGAAGCCGGCCGGATGGCGCGCCCCCGTCACCGCGTTCGTACTTGGCGTGTGTGCGGCGACGTGGCCGACGTCGATCGGATACTTCAACGCCTGGGCCGACATGCTGGAAGCGACGGCACCAGGCGGCGCGTTCGCCATGGACTCGTTCGCGCAGTCGTTTTCGATGGCGCTGATCTTCATCTCCCACGTGCGCCACGGCCAGGTGCAAGAAGCGGCGGCGCAGCGCGTGTCGGCCGCCAAGCTGGCACAGCGCGAGGCGCGACGCCGCCTGGCGCTGTCGAACCTGCAGGCGGTGCAGGCGCGCATCGACCCGCAACTGCTGTTCGACATGCTCGATGCGGTGCGCCGCGCTTATGAACGCGAGCCGCAGCGCGCCGAGCAGTTGCTCGACGAACTGGTGGCTTTCCTACGTGCGGCGCTGCCGCGCCTGCAGCACGCTTCGTCGAGCGTGCCGCGCGAGGCCGAACTGGCGCGCGCCCTGGTGCAGCTGCACGCGCTGGCCAGCCGCTCCGACCTCGGCATGACGCTGGACGTGCCGGCCGCGCTGCTCGATGCGAGCTTCCCGTCCGGGGTGCTGCTGCCGCTGATCAACGACGCGTTGCGCTCGCGCAGCGGCGCCAGCGCATTGGCCGCGACACGGCAAGCGCAGCAATGCCTGCTCACACTGACGCTGCCGGCGCGGCCCTCGGACGCCACCCTTGTGCGTGTGCGCGGATTGCTCGACGATCTCTACGCCAACGCGGCGGCGCTGACGGTGCAGCCGACCGGCGCGGCGGTGTGCATCACGGTGGAGGTGCCCTATGAACATGCGTGAGTCCGGCCCAGGCGATGCAGGGCCGAACGACCCGGATGGGGCGCCGCGGCCGACGGCGATCCTGGCCGAAGACGAACCCCTGCTCGCCGACGAACTGGCCGAACTGCTGGGCAGCTTGTGGCCACAGCTGCGCATCGTCGCGCGCGCACGCGACGGCGTCGAGGCGCTGCATGCCATCGAGACGCACGCGCCCGACCTGGCGCTGCTGGACATCCACATGCCGCTGCTCAGCGGCATCGAGGTTGCGCGCCAGGTCGGCGGGCGTTGCCATGTCGCCTTCATCACCTCGCACGACGAGTACGCGCTCGAAGCCTTCGATGCCGGTGCCATCGACTACGTGCTCAAGCCGCCTACGGCCGCGCGTTTGATGACCACCGTGCAGCGCCTCAAAGCGCGCTTGCATGAGCCCCCTGCCGACCTGCGCCGGGCGTTGGAGAGCGTCGGCGCGCCGCCGCGCGCCGCGCCGCGCTACTTGCAATGGATCAACGCCTCGCGCGGCGCGGCGGTGCGGCTGACGACCGTCGACGAGATCGTCTACTTCAAGTCCGACCAGAAGTACACGCTGGTGGTCACCGCCGACGGTGAAGCGCTCATCAAGAAAACGATCAAGGAGCTGGCCGACGAGCTCGACCCGACGATGTTCCTGCAAGTCCATCGCTCGACCTTGGTCAACGTGCACGCGATCCACAGCGCCATTCGCGACGATCGCGGCAGCCTCACGCTGCGGCTCAAGCAGCGCCCCGAAACCCTGCTGGTCAGCGAAGCCTACCGCCACCTGTTCCGGCAGATGTGAAGCAGCTCACCCAAGGAGATGTCGATGAAAGCACTTGACCATCGTTGCGCCGGTGTCATGAGCCGGCGCCAGGCGTTCGCACTGCTCACCGCGTTGGGCGTCAGCACGGATGCCTTGGCCCAGGACGCCAGCAAGGCCAACCCGCGCTCGTACCGCGTGGTGCTCGAAAACAAGAGCGTGCGCGTGATCGAATACAAAAGCCGCCCGGGCCTGGGCGTTTGTGGCGAGGGCCTGCATTCGCACCCTGCGCATCTGGCTATCGCGATGACGGGCGCCAAAGTCAAGGTCACCCAGGACGGCAAGACCAGCTATGGTGAGATTCCTGCCGGCGAGGTTTTGTTCTTCGACGCCGAAGTTCACATGGCCGAAAACGTTGGTGGCGCGGGCACGCGCTTTTACCTGGTCGAGCTCAAGGGCAAGGACTGGAAACCGAGCACGGGTTGAGTGCGCGCGCCACGATGTTGCGCGCATGCAGCTCGCCGCCGCCACCGGCATGGATGCCCCAGCCCGGATTGCAGCTGAAACAAAACAGCGCTGTCACGGCAATCCAAGCGCAATGGACCAGCACGAGGATGTCGCCTTGACCCCTTCGCTGCGAGTGACTGCCATGACGCGCTTTGCCCAGACCCTGCTGTTTCTGTTGCCCCTGGTGGTGGCCGTGCTGTCCGTGATCGCGCTGAGCCAGCTGCCCTTGCCGCTGTGGCAAGCGCAGCCGATGTGATGCGCGCGCCGCGCCAGCGCTTGACGGCCGGCGCGCCCTGCGCTATCAAGGCAAACGATTCAACAGCCCGTCGAATCCGCCATGCAGACTGCCTCAACGCTGGCCCCGCACGTGCTGGCCGTGGATGACGACCCGGCCATCCGCCAACTGGTGTTCGACTACCTGGTCGACAACGAGATGCGGGTGACGGCGGTCGCCAGCGGCGCCGAGGTCGCCGATGTGATGGCACGCGAAGTCTTCGATCTGGTGATCCTCGACCGCCGCCTCAAGGGCGAAGACGGCATGCAAATCGCCCGTCGCCTGCGTGAAGCCTCATGGATCCCGATCCTGATGCTCACCGGCCTGGCCGAAGAGGCCGACCGCGTGATGGGGCTTGAGCTCGGCGCCGACGACTACCTGACCAAGCCTTTCAGCCCGCGCGAGCTGCTGGCGCGCATCCGCGCGCTGTTGCGCCGCGCCAAGACCCAGGCCACGGTGGCCGATGAGATCGCCAAGGTGCGCGCCTACCGCTTCGGCGACTGGGAGCTGAGCATCGGGCTGCGCAAGCTCAAGTCGGGGCAGGGCCAGAAGGTCGAGCTCACCAATGGCGAATTCAGCCTGCTCGTGGCCTTCCTGTCCGCGCCGCAGCGCGTGCTCACGCGCGACCAGTTGCTTGAGCTCTCGCGGCTGCACAACGCCGAGGTCTACGACCGCTCGATCGACGTGCAGATCCTGCGCCTGCGACGCAAGATCGAGCCCGACCCGGCGCATCCGCAGTTCATCAAGACCGAACGCGGCGCGGGTTATCTGTTCGACGCCGAGGTCGCGGCGGTGCGCTGAGGCTCGGTCGCCGCGCATTACAAGTGCAATCGACGCTGGCAGGCATGACATGGCAGTGCAACAGCGGTGGCGGCCAATGGCGCCATCGACCCACCGTTTTCGCAAGGAGACGCTCATGCGCCGCACCGACCGTGATGAACCTGCCTTCCCCGACGACCACGTCGACGACGACTTCGACGCCTGGTCGCTCGACGATCTGGACGACTTTGTCGACGAACACGCCTTGCGTGGGCAAGCCGCACATGACACTGAAGACTGACGCGTCGCAGGGCGACGCGCCCTGCGTATTGGTGCAGGGCGCCGACCGCGCCACCTTCGGCCTGGTCAGCGAGTGGCTCGCCGGCGACGGCTGGCGCGTCAGTGAAACGGCGCTGCCAGACATCACGCCGGCGCTGGTGCTGGTTGACGTGCCCTACCCACGCCACGACGGCGCCCAGCACCTCAAGCGCATCGCCCAGGCCCACCCCGGGGTGCCCTTGATCGCGCTGTCGCCCACCTTTTTCGGCAGCGTGCTGTGCACCGGTGTCTGTGCGGATTCGCTGGGCGTGGCCGGCGTACTGCCCAAACCGGTGTCGCGAGAGGCGCTGATCGCTGGCGTTCGCAAGCTCGCCCGGCGATGAACCCGACCGGCGCGCTCGAAACGTTTGGCGCGCGGCACCTGAGCGGGCGGCGCATCACCTGGGCCGGCGCGCTGTTCATCGCAGCGATCTTCGCCATCGCTGCTTTTGACGTCGCTAGCGGCTACCGCAGCGTCGTTGAAGACACCTCGCGCGAGCTTGAGACGCAGGCCCGCATCATGGCAGAGCAGACGGCGCGCAGTGTGCATGCTGTGGACATCGTGCTGCGCCATGTCGCGGCCGAGTTCCGCCGTGGCCGGCTCTCCCAGCTCAGCCCCGACGAGCTAAGAGCCTACCTGCGCGAGCAGGCGGTGGGGCTGGTGCAGATCGACGGCTTCGCGCTGCACGACGCGCGCGGCGAGGTGCTGGCGAGCTCGTGGCTGGCGTCCGGCGTGGCCGCCAGCGTCGCGGGCATGCCGTCATTCGAGGCCTTGCGCGACGGGCGCGGCAACGGGTTGCTGATCAGCGCGGCAGTGCGCAGCCCGGCCGATCAGCAATGGGTCTTCCCGCTTGAGCGCCGGCTGGAAACACCCGCCGGCGCCTTTGCCGGCGTGATCCGCGCGCGCGGGCGCATCGACTACTTCCAGCAGTTCTATCGCGACGTGCAGCTCGAAGCCGGCACCAAGGTCACCTTGATGCACGCCGATGGCAGCTTGCTGGCGCGCCATCCACCGGCGCCACAGGCCCTGGGCCAGAGCATCGCGCTGTACGACCGCATGCGCGCGGCACTGGCTCGCGCCGGCGCGGGTCAGCCGTTGCGCGTGGTCAGCCCCATCGACGGCGTTGAACGCTTTGGCGCCGTGCGCCAGGTGCCCGACTACCCGCTGGCCGTGATTGTGACGCGCGATGTCGCGCTGGCACTGGCGCCGTGGCGCACGCAGGCCATTGGCACGACCGCGTTGACGCTGGCCCTGGGTTTGCTGGCCGCGTTGTTGCTGGCCATGGTGCGGGGCCAGCTCAAGCGGCTGGTGGCGGCGCAGGCGTCGCTCGAGGCGTCCAAGGAGCGCTTTGCGTTGGCGGTGGCGGGCTCTGACGACGGCGTCTGGGACTGGGACTACCGCACCGGCCTGGCCTTCGATTCGCCGCGTTCGCGCGAGTTGTTGTCGCTGCCGCCGGGGCCGGAGCTGCAGCCGATCGACGCCATGCTCGCCTCGCTGCGCGTGCACCCAGACGACGCGCCGCGCCGCGCCGAGTCCATTCGCGCCCACCTGGCCGGCGAGGTGGGCGCCTACGAGTGTGAGTACCGCGTGCTGCATGACGACGGCAGCTACCGCTGGGTGCGCGTGCGTGCGATGTGCACCCGCGACGCCGCGGGCCAGCCCTTGCGCATGGCCGGCTCGGTCAGCGACATCGACGCGCGCAAACGCGCCGAAGAGGCGCTGCGCCTGTCGGAGGAACGCTATGCGATGGCCATGACCGGCTCGGACGAGGCGCATTGGGTCTGGAACATCAAGACCGACGAGTTGTACGCGTCGCCGCAGCTGCGCCGGCTCACCGGTGTGGCCATCGACGCCAAGCTGGTCACGCGCACCCATTGGATGGCGATCCTGCCGATCCACCCCGACGACGCGCCGCGGCTGCACCAGGCCACCAGCGACCATCTGGCCGCGCGCACCCCGCGCTTCGATGTCGAGTACCGCGTGATCGACCGCGAGACCCAGGCCGTGCGCTGGCTGCACACGCGCGGCCAGTGTTTCCGCGACGCCCAGGGCCAGCCCGAACGCATGGCCGGGTCCACCGTTGAGGTGACGCCGCGCAAGCGCGCCGAGGAAGCCCTGCGCGAGAGCGAGGCGCAGAAGGCGCTGGCGGTGGCCGGCTCGAACGACGGCATCCTGTACTGGGACATCGTTCGCGACCAGATGTACAGCTCGCCGCGCGCGATGCACATCGCCGGCATCGAATCGGACCGCTCGACGCGGTCGCGCGCCGAATGGTTGGCCGAGTTGAAGCTGCACCCCGACGACGCGCAGCGCCACGCCGACGACATGCGCGTCAATCTCGAAGGCGAGGTCCAGGTCCGTGAGGCCGAGTACCGAGTGATGCAAGTCGACGGCTCCTTCCGCTGGGTACAGGTGCGCGGCATCGTCATGCGGGACGAGGCGGGGCGCCCGGTGCGATGGGGGGGCTCCATCAGCGACATCGACGCACGCAAACGCGCCGAGCAGGCGCTGCGCGAATCCGAGCAGCGCTACCAGTTGGCCGTGGCCGGCTCCAACCAGGGTCTGTGGGACTGGGACCTGCAGACCGACACCGTCTTCTTCTCGGCCCGCGCGCAGCAGCTGATCGGCGACACCCCCGGCCAGGCGCTGCGCCCGCGGCGCGAGTGGCTGCAGCGCTGGGAATTTCATCCCGAGGATTTGGCCCGCGTGCACCAGGCGCTGGCGGATTACTTGCACAGCACGGCCAAGCTTTGGGAAGTCGAGTACCGGCTGCGCCACGGCAGCGGCCAGTGGCATTGGTACCGCGATCGCGGCGTGGCGCTGCGCGACGCTGCGGGTCGGCCCTACCGCATGGCCGGCTCGCTCGAGGACATCACCGACCGAAAGCTGGCGCAGGCCGAGCGCGAGCAGCTTGAGGGCCAGCTGCGCCAGGCGCAAAAACTCGAGGCCATCGGCACCCTGGCCGGTGGCATCGCGCACGACTTCAACAACATCCTGGCCGCGATCCTGGGCTACGGTGAGATGGCGCAGCGCAACGCCGCCGAAGGCACAGCGCTGCGCCGCCATATCGACGCTGCGCTGAGCGCGGCGATGCGCGCCAAGTCGCTGGTCGAGCGCATCTTGGCCTTCAGCCGCAGCGGCATGGGCGAGCGCGTGCCGGTGCATGTGCAGTCGGTGGTTGAAGAGGCGCTGGAGCAGATATCGGCCTCGCTGCCGCCGGGCATCAGCCTCGAACGCGATCTGGCCGCAGGCCATGCGGCGGTCTTTGGCGACCCGACCCAAGTGCACCAGGTGGTGCTGAATCTGTGCGCCAACGCCGTGCAGGCGATGCCCCAGGGCGGCATCTTGGCGGTGTCGGTGCGCAACGAGCGTTTCGAGCAAGCCCGCGTCTGCACCACCAGCTGCCTGGAGCCCGGCGCCTACCTGTGCCTGGCCGTGCGCGACAGCGGCGTGGGCATCGCGCCGCGTGTGCTCGAGCGCATCTTCGATCCCTTCTTCACCACCAAGGAGATCGGTGTCGGCACTGGGCTGGGCCTGTCGCTGGTGCACGGCATCGTCACCGATCTTGGCGGCGGCATCGACGTGCAAAGCCAGCTCGGCAGTGGCACCACGCTGACGGTGTACCTGCCCTGGAGCAGTTGCGTGGCGCCAGCGATGCCGGTGGAGCAAGTTGTGGCGCAAGGCGCTGGCCAGACCGTGCTGCTCGTCGACGACGAGCGCGCGCTGGTCGCGTTGGGCGAGGAAATGATGGCGCAGCTGGGCTACGAGCCGGTCGGCTTCGCCTCGAGCACGGCCGCGCTGGAAAGCCTGCGCGCCACGCCCGGGCGCTTTGATGTGGTGCTCACCGACGAGGCCATGCCCGAGATGACGGGCTCGGAGCTGGCGCGCGAAATCCGCAAGATCCGCCCCGACATCCCGATCGTGCTGATGAGCGGCTACGTCACGCCGGCGCTGACGGCGCGCGCGCAGGAGCTCGGCATCGTCGAAGTCTTGCCCAAGCCGCTGGTGCAGGGCGACATCGCGCGCGGCCTGGCCAGTGCACTGCAGCGCGCGACGACGGCCTGACACGCCGGCCAGGCGCGCTCATTGCAGCTGCAACGGCAGGCGCCGTGCCCAGCAATGTCGCTGCAACCCAGCCTGTAGATCATGAGTTCATGTCCTCACTACCCCATGGGTACCCGTCATGAATACCTACCTTCACACCCCCACGGTGGCCGCATTGCGCAGCCCCACCGCTGCGGCACGGCCGCACCTTGGCGCACAGCTGTTGGCCACGCTGGGCGATTGGTTGCGCCGCTCTCGCGACCGCACGGCACTCAAGCAATTGGATGCACGGCTGCTGCGTGACGTCGGCCTGACTCAGGAGCAGGTCCGGCGCGAAATCGACAAACCGTTCTGGCGTGTCTGAACGCCAAGGCCAGACCCGCAGAACCCCATGCCTGAAAGACCATGATGAAGCGAGAGTCGACCCTCACTCGCCTATGGCTGGCCGTCAGCACGCCGCCGGGCCTGCCCTTCGCGCAAGCCTTGCGGCTCGTCAACGGCGCGCTGACGGCCATCGGCTTCACGCTCGCCAAGTTGACGGGCACAAGCGTCGCCACACCTATGGGCTTGTTCGCATCGCATGTGCTGTTTGCCGCCATCGCGCTCGTGCTCGTGGCAGCCCTTCGCGGTGAGTTGCCGCTGCTGTCGCAAGCCAGCTTGCGCCATGCCGCGTTGGCCGGCGTGCTCGCATGCGTCGCGCCCAAGCTGCTCGCCGTCGCCGCGATGGACGAGTTCCCGGATGCGCCCGCCGGCTTGGGCACGGTGCTGTCCTCGCTGCTGTCCTACGTGGTCGCGCTGGCCGAGCGCTCGGCGGCGAGGGCGCGTGCGCGCGCGGCCTGCATCACGCCGGCTCTGGCCTCCCTGCTGGGAGCGCCGCCATCGTTGGCAGGGCTCCATGGCCATGCCCAACACGATCCAACCAGGAGATGCCCATTCATGAATGCAAACCACGCACACCATCACACCAGCCGCGCGTCCTTGAACCAGACGGCCATGTGGGCCACCGTGCACTGCCTGCTGGGCTGTGCCATCGGCGAAGTCGCCGGCCTGGTCATCGGCAACGCGCTGGGCTGGAGCACCGTCGCGACGATCGCGCTCGCGGTGCTGCTGGCCTTCACCAGCGGATTCGCGCTGACGATGCTGCCGCTGCTGCGCCGTGGCGACAGCATGAAGAGGGCCATGCGCATCGCGCTGGCCGCCGACACGGCCTCGATCGCGATCATGGAAGTAACCGACAACGCGCTGATGCTGCTGATCCCCGGCGCAATGCAAGCACCGCTCACCTCGCTTCACTTCTGGGCCAGCATGGCCGTATCGCTGATGGTTGCGGGTGTCGTTGCGTTTCCTCTCAACCGCTGGCTAATCTCACGCGGCCAAGGGCATGCGCTGGCCCACGCGCACCACGGACACGGCGTGCGCGGCGAGGTGCCCGCCGCCGCCCAACATCACACGCGTTGAACCGGCCCGGGCGAGGCATACCCCGCCCGGGCCGTACCGCTCAGCTCACGCGGATCTCCTTGATGCTGGGCTTGCCCGGGCTGAGCTTGGGCAGCTCGACACGCAGCACACCGTTGCGGTAGCTCGCGCGGGACTTGTCGCTCTTCACCGGTGTGGGCAGCGGCACGGTGCGCAAGAAGCTGCCGTAGGCGCACTGCAAGACGCGCCAGCGGCCTTCGCTGCTCTCGCGCTCGAAGCGCTTTTCGCCGCGCACGACGAGGGCGTCGTCCAGCACCTGGATGTCGAAGTCGCCCTTGTTCATGCCCGGCGCCTCAAGCCGCACGACGATGCGCTTGTCGTCCTCGAAGACATCGCCGCCAAGCATGGCCCAGCTGGCGCTGGGCACATAACTCGTGTCGTCGATCTCGTCGCGCAGCGGCAGGTCGGCGCTGTTACCCGGCCGGTAGTGCGTGATCGCGCCGGCAGCGGTCTGGCGCAGACGCTCCCAGCCGTCGGTGACCGACTCCCACAGCGCACCCACGCCTTCGCGGATGTCGTTCAGTTTCATCGCAGTCCTCCTGTCGATGGTCCATGAACGGCCGCCGGCTCACGCCACCTGCACCGCGATGCGGCGCGGCTGCGCGTGCTCGGCCTTGGGGATGCGCAGGCGCAGCACGCCCTGGCTGAGCTCGGCGCTGACCTTGTCGGGGTCGAGCTCGCGGCTGAGCGTGAAGGCGCGGCGGTAGCGCTTGCGCTGCACCTCGGCGTGGCTGGCCTGCATGTCCTGCGGCACGGACACCGCCAGTTCAGCGTCCAGCAGCAGCGTCTCGCCCTCGACGCGCACGTTCAGGCGCTCCTTGGGCACGCCCGGCAGGTCGGCATACAGGGTGATGCCGGTCGCGTCCTCGATCACGTCCACCGGTGGCAGCAGTGCGGGCTCATCACGCGCGTCTGCGGCGCTCGCGGGGCTCGCGGCAGTGTCGCTCGGGCGGGTCGTCATGTCTTTCGTGCTCATGGTGTTTCTCCTTGGCTTCATTGAACTTCAATGCGGCGCGGCTGCGCCGATTCGCGCCGGCGCACGCTGACTTGCAGCACACCGTCGCGGTAGTTGGCGTTGACGCCGCTGGGGTCAACGTCGTCGGGCAGGCTGACAACGCGGCGGAAGCGGCCGTCGAAACGCTCGTTGATATGCGCGGTGGCCTTGCCGTCGTCGTCGCGCACGGCGGGCTGACGCTCGCCCTCGATGGTGAGCACGCTGCGCTCGAGATGGACCTCGATCTTGGCCGGATCGATGCCGGGCGCGAAGGCGTAAATCTCCACTGAGCTCGGCGTGCTGCCGACGTTCAGTGCCGGGTAGCCGCGGGCAAAGCCGCGAATGCTCGGCGAGACGGTGTCAAAGGCCTGCTGCATTTCGCGCTGCAGGCGGTCCACTTCGGCGAACAGGTCGCCGGCGAAAAGGCTGCGGTACATGGTCTTGACCTCCTTCGGTTGAAGGGCGCCGGCCGGGATGGCGCTGCGCCCCGGGCAAAACCCGATTTAGGGTCGCCTCGGCAGGCTTCAAGGGGGTCTTGATGCGAGCTTGCGCGGCGTCTTTCGCCTCGGGGTTCGGGCGCCGGCCGGATGGCCGCAGCCCGCAGCCGGCAGCGGCGTTTGCATATGAAATACAGGCGCGGGCGCACGCAACCGGGATGCAACGCGTGGGCCTCAGGCTGACGCTCCTGACATCCCCAAGGGGCACCCGCGATGCACACCTCACTTTCGATGGCGCTTGAGCGGCTCAGGCAAGACGCACTGCTGTCGCTGCACGATGCGCAAGGCCACGGCGTCGCCGTCTTCAGCGGGCGCCTGTGGGTCACGCAGGAGGGCGATGCGCAGGACCACTTCGTCGACGCCGGCGAGAGCTTTTACGTCGATCGCCCGGGACATGTCGTGATGCATACGCTCAGCGACACCCAGCTGCTTAGCCTGGCCGCTTCGGCGCGACGCAGTGGGTCACACGCTTGGCAGCGCGCGGGCGGCCGTACGACGCCGCCGTGCCCGCAGCCACGACATCCCGTTTCGCCATGACGTTCCAGCACCTGTCCCGCTCGAACGCCCTGACGGCTTGCCTGTGTGGGGTCGTCGTTGCCTGGAGTCTGGCCTCCGGGCCGGCCACTGCCGCGCCCTCGGCGGCGCCGACCCACCTGCGCGACACCGGCCTGTTCAAACCGGGCTCTGCGACTGAAGTACGCGCCGAGAACTTGCCGTTCACGCCGCAGTACCCACTGTGGTCCGACGGCACCCACAAGCGGCGCTGGCTCTACCTGCCCCCGCGCACCGCGATCGACGCGTCGCGCCGACAGCTCCTGGCTGTTCGCAAACTACCTCTGGAACGAAGACGGCAGCGACGCCGTCGGCCAAATCACAGCCGCGTGATGTCAGGCGCGCGGCCGCCAAACCACGTGCGCGCCATGGCGGCGCGCGCCGCCTTTTCATCACGCGCCTTGCCCGCCCTGCGGTAGGTTTCGGCCAAGCCGGCCAAGGCCCAGCCGTTTTGGCGCACGCGTGCCAGCGAATCGCGGAATGCCGTTTCCGCCTCGTCCAGCTTGCCCTGGCGCAGGCGAACCGCAGCCAGGGACTGGCGCACCGGGTAGTACCAATAGGGCGGCTCGGTGTACGCCAGCGCGTCTTCGATGAGGATCGCTTCTTCATAGGCTTTGGCAGCCGCGTCGAGGTCGCCGGCGGCATCAGCGATGCGGCCCAGCGAGACCCAGCGCGCCGTCTGCATCACTTCCTTGGCAGGGATGCCCAAGTCGCCGAAGGGCTTGAAGTCGGTGCTCTTCTCCAGCTGTTCGATCACTGCGACCTCGCCACGCGCGGCGGCGAAGTCGCGATGCGTCGCGAAGGCGCCGGCGCGGGCGTAGTGGTACATCGCTGTCACGAGCGCAAGCTCCTTCGGTGGCGCGGCCAGCTTCAGGATGGTGTCGGGGACGCTGAATTGCGTGTGCGCGAAGTAGGGCGCGCCCTTTACCGGCTCAAGCATCGGGAAGGCCTTCACCACATCCACCGGCAGCGCGGCGTCGAGCTTGGCAGCAGCGGCCAGCGTCGTCTTCGCGTCACCGCCCATCTGCGCCGAGACCAGCACGAAGTGGATGTTGTGCGGGTAGTAGGCGAAGCGGTAGATCGGGTCGGATGGCGACCCGTTGAAATAGCGCTCGTCGACGCTAAGCGCGCGCCGGTTGGCTTCCAGCGACTCGCGGTACAGCCCGACGCGGTAGTAGATGTGCGCCGGCATGTGCACGATGTGGCCGGCACCCGGCATCAGCGCGGCCAGCCGGCGTGCGTGCGGCAGTGCGCGCTCGGGCTGCGTCGAGGCTTCCACGGCGTGGATGTAGAGGTGGATCGCAAGCACATGCTGCGGGTTGCGCTTGAGCACCGTTTCCAGCGCGGACACGATGTCCTGGGCGCGGCCTTTGGGCTTGGCACCCGCGGCCTCCCAGTAGTCCCAGGGCTGGGTGTCCATCGCCGCCTCGGCGTAGATCGCCAGGATCTGGTCGTCGCGCGGGTACTTGGCGGCCAGTGCTTTCATGGCGTCGGCGAAGGCGTTGTCCAGCAGCGCGCGTTCGGCCTTCGGGTCAGTCGAATAGCGGCTGGCCAGCGCGTCGATCAAGTCGCGGTCGCGCGCGGGCGCCTTGGCCGCCAGCGCCTGCGCCTTGTGCAGCGCGGCCAGCGCCGGGGCGTTGGCTTCGGGCGCCATCGGCACGTTGATATTCGGGCCGAGCGCCCAGGCCTCGGCAGCGAAGCACAGCGCGCAACCCGGGTCGAGCTTCTGCGCAGCCTGGAAGGCGCGGATGGCCTCGGCGTGGTTGAAGTTCGCCGTCATGCGCAGGCCCTGGTCGAAATAGGCCTGGGCCTTGGCGTTGTTCGTGCCGACCTTGAAGCTGGCCGCTCCCAGGTCTTTGTACAGCGGCACCTCAGCGCCAGCTGCGCTCGGTGCGCCCGATGCCTTGGCCGTGGCGGCGCTGAACGGGGCCGTCTCCGCCTTGGGGGCCGGCGCCTGAGTCTGGGCCTGCGCCAGCACCATCTGCCGCAGCAAGGCCGGCTGGCCGCTAAACGCCGGGCCACAGAGGCTGCCCAAAGGCGCGGACAGTAGGGGATCGAAGCTTGTTGATGGCGGCGAATCGGGGGCGAGCGTGAACATCGCGCCGGTCGCGACGAGGCTGGCGACGCCGCCGACCAAACCGTAGGTCCAAAGGACGTTGTGCATGGCTGCTCCTTGTCCCGGCGCCAGAACAGACGGCTCATCCCGCAAGCCCCGGGGCGCCGCTTATACGCTCGGCCATGGCGGTGCGCAAGATGGCGCCAGCGCCCAGGCGCGGCACCAGCGGCAGCGGTCCCATCGGCGCAGCGTACGCGCCGTCATGCGGCCATCTCAGCTTCGTGTCGATGCGCTTGACAGCACCGGGGGCTGTCAAAGGCTTCCATCGGCGAGGGCGTGCATTCGCACCCGGCGCCTTTGGCCACCGAGCCGACGGAGCCAAGGTCAAGGTCACGCAAGACGGCAAGACCAGCTAAGGCGAAATTCCGGCCGGTGAAGCCTTGTACTTTGACGCCGAAGTGCCCGTGGCCGAAAACGTGGGTGGCGCCGTCGCACGCTTCGACGTCATCGAGCTCAAGGGCAGGGACGGGAAGCCGAGCACGCCTTGCGTCGACTCAAATCCGATGCGCGATGTCCTGCATCCGCGCGGCGCTGCCGGCGCACTCGCGCGCAAAGCTGGCGCTCACGCGCGTGTCTAGCGCGGCCGTTCGCCAGAAGGTCAGGGCTGCGGCACAGGCCGCTATCCAGTGCGCGCGCTGCGCCGGCAAGGGTAGTGGCGGTTCGAAGCTGCGCCGTGGTGAAGGGCGCGTACAGCATGGGCAGCATGTCGTAGGCCGGCGCCAGGCTCAGGCGCACGCGGTGGCTGGCTCGCGCTGGCATTCGGGTGCAGGCCGGGCCGCAAGCTCAGGTTGCCGGTGTGCATGTCGGTGTTGGCAATGAGGCGGCCAAACCACCACAGCACGTGCACGGAGGGCGAACCGTCGGCGCCAGAGAACTTCACCAGCACATGCGCCGTGGCGCTGCCCGCACGCTCGCGCAGTGCGGGGAACTTGGGGAACTCGCCTGCGACGCTGGAGCCGGCCACACCGGCAGCCACAGCCTCTTCGGCCAAGCCCGCGTAGGCGCGCGCCATCGCCCGAGCTTTGATGGGCACGGGCGGATCGAGTTTGCCGCGCTGCCACGCCTCGAAGGCCGGATCGCCCAGGATCAGGTTGCCACTGACGTCATGGCCGCTGTGGCTGATCACGTAGACGATGTGGTCATCCGACCATTCGTCAGGGTTGCTCGACACCGCCCATGGGCGATGGTGCGCGCGCGCCATCTGCCTCCCCAAGTGGCCCTGCGGGCACATGTCGTAGATCGGATAGGGCAGCCCGTCCCACCAGCCGTCACGTGACGCATCGACAAGCGGCCACGCGCTGCCCGACAAGTCCATGCGGCTGCCCTGCGGGTAGACCAAAGCCAGTGGCGCCAGCGCGTTGGCCTGGCCGTCAACGCCCACCTCATACAGCGGCACGTCGGCCGCGTCACCCCGCAGTGGCTTGCGCAGTGCGTAGCGCGTGCGACTGGCCTTGCCGGTGGCCAGCACCTGCACCCGCTGCTCGTGCAGCATGCGGTGCAGGGTCGCGAGGCTGACGCCCAAGTCTTGCGCCAAGTCCGCCGCTCTTGGCCGCGCAGAGCGCCACAACAACACCAAACCGCACACCCAACGTCACCACGTCAACCAGCCTGCGCCGCCTCCGCCGTCAGCACCGGCCCACGCCCGCTGAACCGGTCCAGCGCCAGATAAATCACCGGCGTGATGTACAGCGTGATGGCCTGTGAAAACACCAGGCCACCGACAACCGCCAGCCCCAGTGGCTGGCGCAACTCGGCCCCCGCACCGATCCCCAGCGCAATCGGCAGCGCACCCATCAGCGCGGCCAGTGTCGTCATCATGATCGGCCGAAAACGCAGCACGCAAGCTTCGCGAATGGCGGCCTGCGGCGTCATGCCGCGATGGCGCTGCGCGTCGAGCGCGAAGTCGATCATCATGATGGCGTTCTTCTTCACGATGCCGATCAATAACAAGATGCCGATGGTGGCAATCAGCGTCAGGTCCTGGTCGAAGATCATCAGCGTGGCCAGCGCGCCCACGGCGGCCGAGGGCAGGCCAGCCAGGATGGTCAGCGGGTGGATGTAGCTTTCATACAGCACACCCAGCAGCACGTAAATCACCAGCAAGGCGGCGACGATGAGGATCACCTGGCTGCCTTGCGAAGCCTTGAACACCGCAGCGTCACCACCGTAGCGCGTGATGATCGACGTGGGCATGCGCATGGTGTCGCGCAGCTGCTCGATCTTGGTCGTGGCGTCACCCAGGGCCGTGCCTGGCGCCAGGTTGAACGAGACGGTGACGGCCTGCAGCTGCCCGACATGGTTGATGGAGGTCGGCCCCACGCTGCGCCGCACGGTGGTGAAGGCCGACATGGGAACGAGCGTGCCGCTGCTGGAGCGCACGTAGATGTTGGCCAGCGCGCTCTCATCTTGCTTGGCCGAGGGGGCGACTTCCATGATCACCTGGTAGGTGTCGGTGGGCAGGTAGATGGTGGACACCTGGCGCTCGCCGAAGGCGCTGAAGAGCGCGCTGCGCACGGCATCGATGCTAACGCCCAAGGTGTTGGCCCGGTCGCGGTCG
>JANMMH010000835.1:0-1900 GCA_031373055.1 Rubrivivax sp.
GCGCGCACGACAGGCTGCGGCACGATCAGCGCGGCGGTGGCGAATTTCTTCAGCAGCCGCTGCACGTTGACCATGTAGTCGCTGCCTAATTCCGAGTAGCGCGCGTAGGTGTCGCGCGTGGTGCCACGGGTGAAATAACTACCTTTGGAAGGGTGGGTGCCAGGCAGCGTGCGCCAGGGAATGCCGTCGCCGTCCACGTCTTTGTAGCGGCCGAAATCGAAGCCGGCTTCGAGCTGCTCGGCACTCAGCACCTTGCCGCGGTCGTAGCCACGTGAGCCGCTCCATTGCAGCGGCTCGCACAGGCGCTGGTTCATGCCGATGTCCAGATCGGTCATCACGAAGATCGGCGTTTGCAGGCGTTCGGCCAGGTCCAGCGCGGTGGCCGCGTGCTCGAAACACTCTGCAGGGTCTTGCGGCAACAGCATCACGTGTTTGGTGTCGCCATGGCTGGCGTAAGCGCACGCGATGAGATCAGCTTGCTGCGTGCGTGTGGGCATGCCGGTGGACGGGCCGCCGCGTTGCACGTCGATGATGACAAACGGGATCTCGGCGAAGTAAGCCAGGCCGATGAATTCCGTCATCAAGGATATGCCCGGCCCCGAGGTCGCCGTGAACGCACGCGCGCCGTTCCAGCCCGCGCCGGTGATGATGCCCACCGAGGCGATCTCGTCTTCGGCCTGCACGATGGCGTACTTGGCCTGGCCCGTCGATTCGTCGTGGCGCAGCTTCTTGCAGTAGGCCTGGAAAGCTTCGGCCAGCGACGACGAGGGCGTGATGGGATACCAGGCGCACACCGTGGCACCACCCCACACACAGCCTAAAGCGGCGGCGGCGTTGCCTTCAATGAAGATGCGCTCACCCACGGCGTTAGCACGTTTGACCTTCAAGGCCACTCCGGGCTTGAGCAAATGGTCTTTGGCGAAACTGCGGCCGGCGTGCAGCGCGCGCACGTTCGATTCGAGCAAGCGCTCTTTGCCTTTGTATTGCTCGCTGAACAGGCCTTCGATGACCTCGTGGTCGACGTCCATCAAGACCGTCAAGGCGCCGAGCACCATGATGTTCTTGAACAGCGTGCGCTGGCGTGGGTCTTCGTAGGTAGCGTTACAGATGGCGGTCACGGGCATGCCCACCACCGTGATGTCGTCGCGAAAGGCGCTCTTGGGCAAGGGCCGCGTGCTGTCGTAAAAGAGATAGCCGCCGCTCTCGATCTCGGCCACGTCTTGCGTCCAGGTCTGCGGGTTCATGGCCACCATCATGTCGATGCCGCCACGCCGGCCTAACCAGCCATGCTCACTGACACGCACCTCGTACCAAGTCGGCAGTCCCTGGATGTTGCTCGGGAAGATGTTGCGCGGGCTTACCGGCACACCCATGCGCAGGATGGCCTTGGCGAAGAGTTCGTTGGCCGAGGCCGAGCCGGAGCCGTTGACGTTGGCGAACTTGATGACGAAGTCGTTGGTGGATTCAAGGCGGTTCATGCAGTCACTCCCGCTTTGGCGGGCGCCTTGTGGTCCCGCGCCATCGGGCCCGCCTTGGTGGTGATGAGCAAGAACTTCTGCATGTCCCAGGCTCCCGTGGGGCAGCGCTCGGCGCACAGGCCGCAGTGCAGGCACACGTCTTCATCCTTGACCATCACGCGCTGCGTCTTGAGCTCTTTGCTGACGTAGAGGTCTTGGGTCGTGTTGGTGGCCGGCGCGCTGAGCTGCGTGCGCAATTCGGTCTCTTCAGCGTTGCCGGTGAAGCTGATGCAGTCCATCGGGCAGATGTCGACGCAGGCGTCGCATTCGATGCACAGCTTGTCGGCAAACACCGTCTGCACGTCGCAGTTCAGGCAGCGCTGCGCTTCCTTGAAGGCGGTGGCGGCGTCGAAGCCCAGTTCAACTTCGATCTTGATGCTGGC
>JANMMH010000837.1:0-1575 GCA_031373055.1 Rubrivivax sp.
GGAGATGTTTGCGCGTGACGCGCAACGCCTGGCCGAGGTGCGCCAGCGCACCAACCATCTACCGCTGGGTGCGGCCGCGCTGGCCGGCACCAGCTACCCGCTGGACCGCGAACTCGTGGCGCGTTTGTTGAAGTTTGAAGGTGTCTGCCAGAACAGCCTGGACGCCGTGAGCGACCGCGATTTCGCCATCGAGTTCACCAGCTTTGCAGCCATCGCCATGGTGCACATCTCGCGCCTGGCTGAAGAGATCGTGCTGTGGATGAGCCCCAGCTTTGGCTTCATCAACCTGGCCGACCGCTACTGCACTGGCTCGTCGATCATGCCGCAGAAGCGCAACCCCGATGTGGCCGAACTCGCGCGCGGCAAGAGTGGCCGCGTGGTCGGGCATTTGATGGCGCTCATCACCTTGATGAAGGGCCAGCCGCTGACCTACAACAAGGACAACCAGGAAGACAAGGAGCCCCTCTTCGACACGGTGGACACCGTGCGCGACACGCTGCGCATCATGGCCGAGATGGTGGCCGGCATCGAGGTCAAGGCTGACGCCATGGAGCGCGCTGCGATGAAGGGCTATGCCACCGCCACCGACCTGGCCGACTACCTCACCAAGAAGGGCCTGCCGTTTCGCGACGCGCATGAGGCGGTGGCGCATGCGGTGAAAGTGGCCATGGGCCGCGGGCTGGACTTGTCGCAGCTGCCTTTGGTTGAACTGCAGGCGCTGCACGCTGCGATCGGCGAGGACGTGTTTGCGGTGCTTACGCTGCAAGGCTCGCTGGCTGCGCGCGATGTGCTGGGCGGCACAGCGCCGGTGCAGGTGCGCTCGCAGATTGAGCGGCATCGGGGGCGCTTGGGGGCGTAGGCGGGGGCTTAGGCGGGGGCCATGGTCGAACTCACCACACAGATCCAAGTGACTCTGAGGTCGCGATTTGCGACCTCAGACGATCCCAAGTCAGGGCTCATACCAAGTTGCGATCGATGGCAAAAGTCTGCGCGGAGCAACTGACGCCCTTTTTGGGTCGGCGCGGCGGGACCGATGGGCGCTTGTTTGGTCCGGGACCGGCGCGCGCCCAGTCGGCGTGGGGGTGGCCGGCGTAGCGCATAAGCATTTCCTAAGCGGAGCCGGCCACCTCCATCCCGGCCGCGACGACAACGTTGGCTTGGCGCCGCCGCATCCAGCGCAAAACCCAATCACCGTCACCGTCACCGTCACCGTCACCGGCCACACGATGCATTTCGGACCATCGCGCGTTTGATGCGATTAAACGCAAATCGGTACCGACCACCCTGGCAGCCACAGCGAACTCAAGGCAACTTCTTCTCCGCCTCCGTCAGCGGGCTGCCCTTGTCGAAGACCACGCGCCAGACACCAGGCGCTTCCAGCCGCCAGGTCGAATTGAAGCGGCTGATGAGCTTGCCGCTGGGGTCGCGCACGGGACCGCTCGAATGGGCTAACAAACCATCGGAGCTGACTTCCACCTGGTCGGGCTCCCACGAAAACGGCGCTTGATGTCCCTCGTAAAAAGCCTTCCAACGCGCCGCCACTTCGGCCTTGCCACGCTGCACGTCGCGGCTGCC
>JANMMH010000731.1:0-5772 GCA_031373055.1 Rubrivivax sp.
CTAGGTGATCAAGCGGCCTTGCGCGCAGCGCGCTTGACCACCTTGACGGCAGCCTTCTTGGCCGGGGCAGCTTTGGCGGCGGGCTTGACTGCCGGCTTGGCGGGCGCCTTGCTCAGCTTGGCCACCTTGGCGCTCAGGGCTTGCACCTCGGCAGCCAGGGCTTCGAGTTCTTTAGCGGTGGGCACGCCGAGCTTGCCCATGGCCTTGGCTGTGCGCGCCTCAAAAATCGACTCCAACTTGTCCCAGTTCTGGCCAGCCTTGGCGGTGACCGTACCGGCCATCGCACTCATCTTGCCGGTGACTTCGCTGATCTTTTCTTCGGCGATACCTTGGGTTTTCTTTTGCAGGTTCAGGCCCTCTTTGACCAGGGTCTCGAAGACCTTGCCGCCCTCGGCCTGGGCCTTGGAGAAAGCACCCATGCCAGCCAGCCAGATTTGCTGTGCCGAGTCTTTGACGGCGTTGGCCAGGTGGCTGTCCATCAGGCCGGCGGCGGCGCTGGTTTTGGCTTCGGGGGCGGTGTTGAGCTTCTTGACCATGGTGTTCCTCTTGAAGTGAAGGGTGGTGGGCCAGGGCGGCCTGCCCATGGCGGCGAATATAGGGTTCACCCGTGGGGAGCGCAGCCTAAAACGCTAGGGAGACGGCTCTATGCTCGCACCACCCCACAGCACTTCTTCGAGGAGAAATCCATGCAGTACTTCGTCACTGGCGCCACTGGCTTCATCGGCAAACGCCTGGTCAAGACGCTTCTCGCGCGGCGCGGCTCGGTCGTGCACTTTCTGGTGCGCCCTGGCAGCGAAGGCAAGCTCGACGCGCTGTACACGTACTGGGGCGTTAGCAAGGCGCGCGCGTTGCCCGTGACGGGCGATCTAACTTCCAAGAAGCTTGGCGTCACGGCCGACGCCATCAAGGCGCTCAAGGGCCAGATCGACCATGTCTACCACCTTGCGGCGGTGTACGACCTGAAGGCCGACGAAGCCAGCCAGGTGCAGGTCAACATCGAAGGCACGCGCCACATGGTGGAGTTTGCCAAGGCGGTGGACGCCGGGCATGTGCACCATGTCTCCAGCATCGCGGCCTCAGGTCTGTACGAAGGTGTCTTTCGCGAAGACATGTTCGAAGAGGCTGAGAACCTGGAGCACCCCTACTTCATGACCAAGCACGAGAGCGAAAAAATCGTGCGCAAGGAATGCAAGGTGCCCTGGACGGTGTACCGCCCCGCACTCGTGGTGGGCGACTCCAAGACCGGCGAGATGGACAAGATCGACGGTCCGTATTACTTCTTCAAGGCGATCCAGCGCCTGCGCCAAATGCTGCCGCCGTGGATGCCCACCATCGGCCTGGAAGGCGGGCGCATCAACATCGTGCCGGTGGACTTTGTCGTCGCCGCACTCGACCACATCAGCCATGCCAAGCTTGATAACAAGGGCAAGTGCTACCACCTCGTTGACCCCGAGGGCTACCGCGTGGGCGACGTGCTCGACATCTTCAGCCGTGCCGCGCATGCGCCCAAGATGAACCTCTTTGTCAACGCCGCGCTGCTGGGCTTCATCCCCAAGAGCGTGAAGAAAGGGATGATGGCCCTAGCCCCCGTGCGCCGTGTGCGCGCGGCGGTGATGAAGGACCTGGGCCTGCCCGACGACATGTTCACCTTCATCAACTACCCCACGCGGTTCGATCGCCGTGAGACCGACGCCGCGCTGGCCGGCAGCGGCATCGAATGCCCCAACCTGCGCGACTACGCCTGGGTGCTGTGGGACTACTGGGAACGCCACCTCGACCCGGCGCTTTTTGTCGACCGCAGCTTGAAGGGCACCGTGGGCGGCAAGGTGGTGCTCATCACCGGCGGCTCGTCGGGCATCGGGCTGTCGGTGGCCTGCCGTTTCGCCGAAGCTGGCGCCACGACCATCATCTGCGCGCGTGGTGAGGACAAGCTCGCCGAAGCCGTCAAAGAGATCAAGACTTACGCCGGCAAAGACGCCAGGGTCTTCAGCTATTCGGCCGACATCGCCGACGCCGACAGTTGTGCCGAGTTCGTCGCCAAGCTGCAAGCCGAGCACGGCGGTGTGGACTTCCTCATCAACAACGCCGGGCGCTCGATCCGCCGCGCCATCGAGGCCAGCTACGACCGCTTCCACGACTTCGAGCGCACCATGCAGCTCAACTACTTCGGCGCCTTGCGCGTCACCATGGGCCTGCTTCCAGGCATGGTGGCCAAGAAGAAGGGGCACGTCGTGAACATCAGCTCGATCAGCGTGCTGGTGAACGCGCCGCGCTTCTCGGCCTACGTGGCCAGCAAGGCCGCACTCGACGCCTGGACACGCTGCGCGTCCAGCGAATACGCCGACCAGGGCATCACCTTCACCACCGTCAACATGCCTCTGGTGCGCACACCGATGACGGCGCCGACGAAGATTTACGACAGCATGCCGCTCTTGAAACCCGAAGAGGCCGCCGACATGATCGTGCAGGCCTGCATCGACAAGCCCGTGCGCGTGGCCACACGCCTGGGTGTCTTCGGCGAGATCCTGCACGCGGCTGCACCACGCGTGACGCAGATCATCATGAACACCACCTTCCGCATGTTCCCCGACAGCGCCGCAGCCAAGGGCGAGAAGCTGGCCAAGCCGACGCTGTCACCCGAGGCGATGGCGATGGCGCAGATGATGAAGGGGATTCATTTCTAAGGCCGTGCCGTCGTCGTTGATGGCGGCTGCTCTTCGCCTGTGGGACTGCGACGTGGCGTGGCAGCAGAGCCGCGCTCGGGCAGGCCGCAGCGCGCAGCTTGCGCGGTCGTCGCTGCGCGACGACTACCCTGCGGCCCGCACCGGCCAGCCCAGCCTCGGCCCTGGTACCAAGAACCGTCGAACGCGTCAGTCACCAACCCTGAGCACCAACTTCCCAAAGTTCTCGCCCGCAAACAGCTTCAATAGCGTGGCGGGGAATGCGGCGACACCACCTTCCACTACATCCTCACGGCTGTGCATGCTGCCGTCTTTGAGGTAGCCCGACATCTCAGCAATCGCCTGCGGAAAACGCTCGGTGTTGTCGAACACCACGATGCCTTCCATGCGCGCGCGATTGACCAGCAGCGAGAGGTAATTCTTCGGCCCGTTGATCGGCGTGGTGTTGTTGTACTGGCTGATGGCGCCGCAGATGATGATGCGGGCCTTGCGGCGAATCTTGGCCAGCACATCGTCAAGGATCTCGCCGCCAACGTTGTCGAAATAGATGTCCACGCCGTCGGGGCAATGTTGTTTCAAGCCCGCGCGCACCGAGCCGGACTTGTAGTCGATGCAGGCATCAAAGCCGAGCTCCTTGACGACCCATTCGCACTTGGCCGCACCGCCGGCGATGCCGACCACACGGCAGCCCTTGATGCGCGCGAGTTGGCCCACGGTCTGGCCGACGGCGCCGGCGGCGCCTGAGACGACGACGACCTCGCCCGCCTTGGGCTGGCCAACATCCATCAGGCCGAAATAGCCCGTCATGCCGGGCATGCCCAGCACATTCATCCACTGCGTGGCCGTGCCCAGGCGCAGGTCGATTTTGTGCAGCCCAGCACGCTGCAAGTCTTTGCCGCTGCCGCTGAAGTATTCCTGTACGCCGAGCTGGCCGCTGACATGATCGCCGATCGCAAAGCCGGCGTGGCTGGACGCCGCCACCACGCCGATGCCACCGGCGCGCATGACTTCGCCGATGCCTACCGGCGGGATGTAGCTCTTGCCTTCGTTCATCCAGCCGCGCATGGCGGGGTCCAGCGAGACCAGCTGGTTCTTCACCACCACGCCGCCGTCGGCCAGGGCTGGCACGGCCTCTTCGGTGAACTGCCAGTCGCTGGCTTTGGGCAGGCCGCTGGGGCGTGCGGCCAGGCGCACCTGATGGTTGACGAGGCTGGTTTGCGTGGTGCTCATGGCGGCGGCGGTGCGAAGTGAGGGAAGCGCGATGCTATGCGCCCACGCCTCACCACCGCGTCACGCCGGCGACGGCAGCGGGCCTTCGCAGCGGTGCACTTCGATGGTCACGTGGCGCAGCGCCTTGATGTCGTGCAGGCGCCGGCGATAGGCCAGTGGCGACAACGGCGCGTCGGCCACCACGGCCACCACCGCGCACCAAGCATTGCTGCCCACTTGCCAGACATGCAAGTCCGTCAACTTGGCGTCGCCGTCACCTTCAAGGTGGCTGCGGATTTGCTCGGCCATCGCCGCGTCGCCGGTGGCGTCGACCAGCGCCGTGGCGCTGCTGCGCAGGATGCCGATCGACCACTTGGCGATGACCACCGCGCCGAGCAATGCCGCTGCGGGGTCGAGCCAGGAGACACCCCACCAGGCGCCACCAGCGAGTGCGACGATGGCCAGCACGGAGGTGAAGGCGTCGGCGAGCACGTGCAGGTACGCGGCGCTGAAGTTGTGGTCGCCGTGGGCGTGGCCGTGGTGGTGGCCATGGTGGAGACCGTGGTGCTGTGCATGCGGCTCGGAAGCCTGCGGGTGAGCATGCTGGGCTTGCGCGTGCGGTGCCTCATGCGCCGCCGCACCGCGCGACAACAACCAGGCGCTGACGAGGTTGACGACGAGACCGATGGCCGCGACCCACATCGCCTCAACGTAATCCACCTGGCGCGGCGCGCGCAAAGCCTGCACGCCTTCAAACACAAGCCACAGTGCCACCGCCAGCAAGAGCAGTGCGCTCGTGTAGCCGGCCAACACTTCAATCTTCCAGCCACCGAAAGCGTAGCCACCGCGTTTGGCGGCTCGCGCCGACAGCCGATAGGCTAACGCCGCGCCGCCCAACGCCACGGCATGCGTGCCCATGTGCCAGCCGTCGGCGGTGAGGGCCAGTGAGCCACTCCAAGCACCTGCTACCAGCTCCACCGCCATCGTCACGAAGGTCAGGACGACCACGATGCGCAGCGCACGCTCACGCTGTGCCGCACCGGCGTCGCCAAACTCGTGGCGATGGTGAAAGCGGCTCAGGTCGTGCGCGTGCGTGTTCGCAGGCGCTTGCAAGCCCATCAAGGCGCCTTGTCGATCGCCGTCACCGTGTAGTAGCCGTCAAGCTTCTCAGCGTTGAAGCGCACCTTGTCGCCCACCGCCACGCTGTCCAGCATCTTGGCGTCGCGCACGCGAAAGACCATGGTCATGGGTGGCATTTCAAGGTTCTTGATCTCGCCATGGCGCAGCGTAATGCGCGCCTGCGCCTTGTCGATCTTGGTGATCTCGCCATCGGCCTTGGGCGCTTGTGCCAAGGCAGCAACACAGGTGAGCAGGGCAGCAGCGGTGATTAGCAAGCGTGACATCAAAGTCTCCTTCGGAAGGGCGCCTAACGCGCCACAGGCGCTGTGGGGGGACACGGCGCAGCAATTCAGCATAGCGCAGTGGCCCAAACTGCTACAGCGGCAGGACATGTCTTTCCTACAATCGCGCGCCACCCCGACGTCAACGTGCCACGAACGCCACACCAACGCGACCCCACCATGAGCACCGCCACCCCCTTGCCCGAACACAAGCTCGACCACATCACGCCGCGTGACCAGGCCGAAATCATTGCGCAGGCGCTGCCCTACATCCGGCGCTTTCATGGCAAAACGCTGGTCATCAAGTACGGCGGCAACGCCATGACCGACCCGGCGCTGCAACAAGACTTTGCCGAAGACGTGGTGCTCTTGAAGCTGGTGGGCATGAACCCGGTGGTGGTGCACGGCGGTGGGCCGCAGATCGACGAAGCGCTGTCGCGGCTGGGCAAGAAGGGCACCTTCATCCAGGGCATGCGCGTCAC
>JANMMH010000733.1:0-3288 GCA_031373055.1 Rubrivivax sp.
GGTCGTTGAAGTCCGGAATGATGTTGTTCACCGGGCAGCCGTTGACGCAGAACGGCGTGCCGCAATCCATGCAGCGCGCGCCCTGCTGCTTGGCGCCCTCATCGTTCAGCGTGATGACGAACTCTTTCCAGTTCTTCACGCCCTTTGGCACCGGCTCGTAGCCTTCTTCGAGCCGTTCAAATTCCAGAAAACCTGTGACCTTGCCCATGATCTGTCCGCGTCAATGTGGAGTTCGTTGTGGTGTCACTTGGCGGCCACGGCAACCGCCGTAGCCTGCGCTTTGTGCGTGGCCTGGCTGGCCTGCGTCTTGGCCGAGCGCTCGCCCAGCACGCGCTTGTACTCGTGCGGGAAGACCTTGAGGAAGCGCGCGCGCGCCGTCGCCCAGTGGTCCAGGATGTCGCGCGCTCGCAGCGAACCCGTCCAGCGGTGGTGGTCTTCGATCAGCTGCTTCAAGTGCACCTCGTCGGCCTGCTCGCCATGCCAGCCCGCAGGCGTGCCCACAGCCTCTTGCTCTTCACGCGGCTGCACTTTGTCCAGCGACACCATCGAGAGATTGCAGCGCTTGGCGAAGTGGCCGTCTTCGTCGTAAACGTAGGCCACGCCACCCGACATGCCGGCGGCGAAGTTGCGCCCGGTTTTGCCCAGCACCACGGCCGTGCCGCCCGTCATGTACTCGCAGCCGTGGTCGCCCGTGCCTTCCACCACTGCGGTGGCACCCGACAAACGCACGGCGAATCGCTCACCCGCTACGCCACGGAAGAAAGCCTCGCCGCTGGTGGCGCCGTAGAGCGCGGTATTGCCGATGATGATGTTCTGCGTGGCGTCACAGCGTAAGTCGATGCTGGGGCGCACGGCGATGCGCCCACCCGACAAACCCTTGCCGGTGTAGTCGTTGGCGTCACCGATCAAATAGAGTGTTATGCCCTTGGCCAGGAACGCACCAAAACTCTGGCCGCCCGTGCCTTCCATCTGCATGAAGATGGTGTGGTCGGGCAAACCTTCGGGGCGGCGCCGAATCAGTTCGCCCGAGAGCATGGCGCCCACGCTGCGGTTGCCGTTGCGCGCGTCTTCCATGAACTGCACTTTTTCGCCGCGCTCGATGGCCGGCAGGCAGCGCTCGATAAGCTTGATGTCGAGCGCGCGCTCCAGGCCATGGTCTTGCGTTTCGCACTGGAATCGCGGCACCTCGGCCGGCGCCTCGGGCTGGTGGAAGATGCGCGTGAAGTCCAGGCCACGTGCCTTCCAGTGCGAGATGCTCTTCTTGGTGTCGAGCAGGTCGCTGCGGCCGATCAAATCGTTGAAATTGCGGATGCCCAATTGCGCCATGATCTGGCGCGCTTCTTCGGCGACGAAGAAGAAGAAGTTGACGACATGCTCGGGGCGGCCGGCGAACTTCTTGCGCAGCACCGGGTCTTGCGTGGCCACGCCTACCGGGCAGGTGTTGAGGTGGCACTTGCGCATCATGATGCAGCCCTCGGCCACCAGCGGCGCGGTGGCGAAGCCGAATTCGTCGGCGCCCAAGAGCGCCCCAATCACCACGTCGCGCCCGGTCTTCATTTGCCCGTCGGCCTGCACGCGGATGCGGCTGCGCAGGCGGTTGAGCACCAGCGTTTGCTGCGTCTCGGCCAGGCCCAGCTCCCAGGGCGTGCCGGCGTGTTTGATGCTCGACCAGGGCGACGCGCCCGTGCCGCCGTCGTGCCCGGCGATGACCACGTGGTCGGCCTTGCACTTGGCCACACCCGCCGCGATGGTGCCCACGCCCACTTCGGACACCAGCTTGACACTCACGTCAGCTCGCGGGTTGGCGTTTTTCAGATCGTGGATGAGCTGCGCCAGGTCTTCGATGGAATAGATGTCGTGGTGCGGCGGCGGGCTGATGAGGCCCACGCCTGGTACCGAGTGGCGCAGCATGCCGATGTAGTCGCTGACCTTGGCACCGGGCAGCTGGCCGCCTTCACCGGGCTTGGCGCCCTGGGCCATCTTGATCTGCAACTGGTCGGCGCTGACCAGGTACTCGGTGGTCACGCCAAAGCGACCGGAAGCGACCTGCTTGATCTTGCTGCGCAGGCTGTCGCCTTGCTGCAGCTCATAGTCGACCTCGATGACCTTGCCGCCGATGACGTCACTGACCTTGGTGCCCGCCTTGATGGGGATGCCTTTGAGCTCCTGGCGATAACGCGCCGGGTCCTCGCCGCCTTCGCCGGTGTTGCTCTTGCCGCCGATGCGGTTCATGGCCACCGCCAGCGTGGCGTGGGCCTCGGTCGAGATCGAGCCCAGCGACATGGCGCCGGTGGCGAAGCGCTTGACGATGTCGGCGGCGCTTTCCACCACGTCGATCGGAATGGCCTTGGCCGGGTCGACCTTGAACTCGAAGAGGCCGCGCAGCGTCATGTGGCGCCGGCTCTGGTCGTTGATGAGCTGGGCGTATTCCTTGTAGGTCTCGAACTTGCCCGCGCGCGCGGCGTGTTGCAGCTTGGCGATGGCGTCGGGCGTCCACATGTGCTCTTCGCCGCGGGTGCGCCAAGCGTATTCACCACCCGCATCCAGCATGTTAGCCAGCACGGGGTCGGCGCCGAAGGCAGCCTGGTGCATGCGCAGCGCTTCTTCGGCGACTTCGAAGACACCAATGCCACCGACCTGTGATGCCGTACCGCGGAAGTACTGGGCCACGAAGCCGCCTTCCAATCCGATGGCTTCAAAGAGCTGCGCGCCGCAGTAGGACATGTAGGTGCTGACACCCATCTTGGACATGATCTTCGAGAGACCTTTGCCCACGGCCTTGATGTAGTTGTAGACCGCCTTTTCCGAGGACAGCGCGCCACCCAAGTTGGCATGCATGGCTTCCAGCGTTTCCAACGCGAGGTAGGGGTGCACGGCTTCAGCGCCGTAACCGGCGAGCACGGCGAAGTGGTGCACTTCACGCGCGGAACCGGTCTCGACGACCAGGCCGGCCGTCGTGCGTTTGCCTTCGCGCACCAGGTGGTGGTGCACGGCGGATAACGCCAAGAGTGCGGGGATGGCCACTTGCGTGCGGCTCATGGCACGGTCGGTGATGACGAGGATGTTGTGGCCGCTGTCGATGGCGTCGACCGCTTCGGCGCACAGCGAGGCGAGCTTGGCCTCCACGCCTTCGTGGCCCCACGCCAGCGGGTAGGTGATGTCGAGCTCGTAGCTCTGGAACTTGCCGCCGGTGTGGGCTTCGATGCCGCGCAGGCGCGCCATGTCGTCGAAGTCGAGCACGGGCTGCGTCACTTCAAGGCGCATCTGCGGGTTCACCGCGTTGATGTC
>JANMMH010000734.1:0-10637 GCA_031373055.1 Rubrivivax sp.
GTCGCACCCGCCGCGCAACTGCAAGGCGATCCACGTTTGGCCGCGCTCTTTCTTGGGCACTCCGTGGCGGCAGAGGAGCCAGCCTGATGCTGCAAGTGCTGGCCGACGGCCTGATCATCGGCGCCATCGTCTCGCTCGGCGCCATCGGCCTGTCGGTGACGTTTTCCATTCTGCGTTTCTCGAATTTCGGCCACGGTGAGTTTCTCGCCTGGGGCGCCTACCTGGCCTTGAGCGCGCTCGCGATGTGGAGCGCCACACTTGGTTTGCCGACGGCGGCCGTCGCGCCCTTCACCTTCGGTTGGCCGTTATTGGCCGCCTGTGTCGCCGCCGCCGCGCTCGTGGCGGGCATGGCCTTGGCGCTGGATTGGTTGCTCTTCAAGCGTCTACGTTTGCAGGGCTCCATCACGCTGGTGATCGCCAGCTTTGGCGCGGCGCTGGCGCTGCGCAACCTGCTGCTGTTTTTCTACGGCGGCATCCCGCGCTACTACTCGCAAGACTTGCAGATCGCCATCGCGCTAGTGCCACGCTCGGTGATGGGTGGGCTGCGCATCACGGCCGACCAGCTCTTCGTGGTCGGCCTCACGGCCGTGGTGGTGGTCGCCCTGCACCTGTTCCTGTCGCGCTCGACGCTGGGCCGGGCCATGCGCGCCACCGCGCACAACCCGCAGCTGGCGCGCCTTGCGGGCATCGACCCCGAACGCATATTGCGTGTGACTTGGGTGTTAGGCGGCGCGCTCGCCGCACTGGCTGGCGTGTTCGCCGGGCTCACAGTGCAACTGCGGCCCACGCTCGGACTGGACCTGCTCTTGCCGCTCTTCGCCGCCGTCATCCTGGGTGGCATCGGCTCGGTGTGGGGCGCCGTGATTGGCGGCCTGGTGGTGGGGCTGGCCGAGAGCGTGGCGGTGGCGGTGGTGGGGGCAGAGTGGCGCGCGGCGGCGGCCTTCGTCGTGCTCATCGCCATTTTGCTGGTGCGCCCGAGCGGGCTCTTTGCGGAGAAGCGGTGATGGACGCCTTGGGTTCACTGACCTCACTCGCCGGCGTCGTCTCCTATGGCAGCTTCTTCCTCGTCTTCGCGGCGGTCTTCGCCATCATCGTGCTTGGCCTGAATTTGCAGTGGGGATTCACGGGCCTCTTCAACGTCGGCGTGGCAGGTTTTGTGGCGGTGGGGGCCTACACCTCGGCCATCCTCACCACGCCACCGATGGACGGGCGCCTCGGCGGCCTGGGCTGGCCGGTGGTCTTGGGCTGGTTGGCGGCGATGGTGACGTCGGGCATGGCAGGCTTTGCCGTGGGCTTGCTCACGCTGCGCTTGCGCGAGGACTACCTGGCCATCACCACCTTCGGCGTGGCTGTGCTGATTCAGCTTGCCGCACTGAATCTGCAAAGCCTGACGGGCGGGCCCTTTGGCGTGCAATTCATCCCCAAGCCCATGCAGGCGTGGCTCGGTACGGGCACAACGTGGACGCTGGCTTACCTGGCGCTCGTGTTGGTGCTGCTGGGCCTTGCCTTTGTCGCGCTCGAGCGCCTGGTGCGCAGCCCCTGGGGCCGCGCGCTGCGCAGCATCCGCGAAGACGAAGACGCCGCCGCGTCGCTTGGCAAATCGCCGCTGCGCCTGAAGCTCCAGTCCTTCACCCTGGGCAGCATGCTGATGGGCCTGGGCGGCGCGCTGCAAGCGCACTTCGTGGGCTACATCGCGCCCGAAGACTTCCTGCCCATCCTGACCTTTCAGCTCTGGGCCATGCTCATCGTGGGCGGCTCGGGCAACAACCGCGGCGCCGTGCTCGGCGCGGTCTTGGTGTGGGGCTTTTGGTCATCGGCCGGCGGCTTGTTGCGCCATTGGTTGCCGGTGGCCGAGCAAGCGCGCGGCGCCGCCCTGCAAGTTGTGCTCATCGGTGTCTTGATCGCGCTGATGCTGGTGCTGCGCCCGCGTGGTGTGCTTGGTGAAGAGCTGAAGGTTTCGCGGCACGCGCAGTAGCCGTGCCTACGTCGCGCCGCGATCGCCTTTGCGAATGCGTACCGGTGGCTTCTTCTCCGGCGCCGGGCTGGGTTCAGGCTTGACGTCGGCACCCGCCGCACTGGCAACAAACGCATTGGTAGCGTCATCAGCTTCCAGCGCCTGCGCCGCCGCGCCCAGCACGTCGCCATCTTTGATGACGCGTGTATAGGGCGTTAGCAGCTGCACCAGCTGGCCGTAAATCTTCGGCGCGCCGGCCACGACTTCGCGCTGGTAAAGAAAGTCGGACTCGCCGGTGAAGTTGCCGATCAGGCCGCCGGCCTCGGTGATCATCAGCGAGCCGGCGGCGATGTCCCAGGGGTTGAGGCCGGTTTCGAAGAAGCCGTCGTACCAACCGGCGGCGACATAACAAAGATCCAGAGCGGCGGCACCGGGGCGGCGCAGGCCGGCGCAGTTTTGCATCACCTCTTCAAACATCTTCATGTAGCGCTTGAAGTTGTCGCCCTTGCGAAATGGGAAGCCGGTGCCGATGAGTGCCTCGGCCATGCGGATGCGCTTGGAGACACGCAGCCGGCGGTCGTTGAGGAACGCGCCACGCCCGCGCGATGCGAAGAACATGTCGTTGCGTGTGGGGTCGTAGACGACGGCCTGCTGCACCACGTTGCGGTGCGCCAGCGCGATGGACACGGCATACACCGGGAAGCCGTGCAGGAAGTTGGTGGTGCCGTCCAGCGGGTCGATGATCCAGAGGAACTCGCTGTCTTGCGCACCGCGTTCGCGGCCCGACTCTTCGGCCAGGATGCCGTGGCCGGGGTAGGCGTCGAGAAGGATGTCGATGATCGCGTTTTCGGCCGCACGGTCGACTTCGCTGACGAAGTCGTTGGGGCCTTTGCTGCCTACCTTGATGACCTCAAGGTCAAGGGCCGCGCGGTTGATGATGGAGCCAGCTTGGCGTGCCGCCTTGATGGCGATGTTGAGCATGGGGTGCAGCGCTTGCGACATGGCGGCGGCCTTCGTGGGGAGTGCGATCAGCGGTTGAAAAGAGCGTCGCGGCGACAATGCAGCCCCGCGCGAGGAGGCCGCATTTTAGGCGTGCCGCGCCGCAGACCTTGATGACACCCCACACCACCGATCCCACGCGCTTTGTGCTCGTGCAGCCCAGCCATGGCGGCAACGTGGGCGCGGCGGCGCGCGCGATCAAGGTCATGGGCTTTCACGAATTGGTACTGGTGCAACCACGTTTTGCCGACGTGCTGACGCGCGACGAGACGCTGGCCATGGCCAGCGGCGCCACCGACGTGCTGGGCAGTGCGCGCATCGTCGAGACTTTGGGCGACGCGCTGCAGGGCTGCACCTGGGCCTGCGCCACGGCCATGACCCCGCGCGACTTTGGCCCCGCCACCTTCGCGCCGCGCGAGCATTTCGTGAGCCTTGCGGCAAGCACGCACCGCGTGGCGCTGGTCTTCGGGCCCGAGCGCACGGGCCTCTGCAACGACGACGTCTACCGCTGCCACGCTTGCATCAGCGTGCCCACGCATCCCGACTACGGCTCGTTGAACCTTGCGCAGGCGGTGCAGCTCATCGCTTACGACTGGCGCCAGGCGCTTGGTGGGTTCGAGGTGACCCCGCGCACCGCCGACCCCGTGCGCGCCGACGCAGCGGCCATCGACGGCTTGCTCGCGCATTGGCAGCAAACGCTGGTAGACATCGGCTACCTCGACCCCGCCGCGCCGAAGAAGCTGTTGCCGCGCTTGCGCCAGTTTGTGCAGCGCGCGCAGCCCACGGTGGAAGAAGTCCACATCCTTCGCGGAATAGCCCGCGCCGCTACACTGAAACGCCCCACCTGAAGCGCTGCGCCATGTTCAGCCGAATTCGAGAAGACATCGCCTGCATCCTTGAGCGCGACCCCGCCGCGCGCAGCACGTGGGAGGTGTTGACCTGCTACCCGGGCCTGCACGCGCTGGTGTTGCACCGTCGCGCACATTGGTTCTGGCAGCGCGACTGGCGCGTGACGGCGCGTTTCATCTCACACGTCGCGCGCTTCTTCACCGGCATCGAAATCCACCCTGGCGCAGGCATAGGCCGCCGCGTCTTCATCGACCACGGCATGGGCGTCGTGATCGGTGAAACGGCCGAGATCGGCGACGAATGCACCATCTACCAGGGCGTGACCTTGGGCGGCACGTCGCTGACGGTAGGCGCCAAGCGCCACCCGACACTCGGCCGCGGCGTGATCGTCAGCGCGGGGGCGAAGGTGCTGGGCGGCTTTACCGTGGGCGACGGTGCACGCGTGGGCTCCAATGCGGTGCTGTTGCAAGCGGTGCCGGCGGGTGCGACGGCGGTGGGCATCCCGGCGCGCATCGTGCAGAAGTCGGCCGACGTGCAGCGTGAGGAGGCGGCGTCGAAGATGGGCTTCTCGGCCTACGGCGTCACGCAGGGCGATGACCCGGTGGCGCAGGCAATGAAGGGCTTGATCGACAACGCCTCGGGCCACGAGCACCAAATTGCGCTGCTGTGGCAAGCCATCGAAAAACTCTCGGCGCGCTCGCGTGAATTGCCGGGTGAGGACTGTGTGCCGCAAGACGCCCAAACCACCGAGACCTTCGACGCCGAGCGCTTGAATCGGCTGGTGAAATAACTTACGAGTTACGCGCAGCGCGCAATGCGTTTTTCGGCCGGAAGGCTTTGCACAGCGCCTCGTCGGTCTCCATGTACGGCCCGCCGATGAGGTCGACGCAATAGGGCACGGCGGCAAAGATGCCGTGCACCGGCGGGCTCATCGCTGGCAGGCCTTGCAGGGTCTCGGTGATCGACTTCGGCTGCCCAGGCAAATTGATGATCAACGCCTTGCCGCGGATCACCGCCACCTGGCGCGAGAGGATCGCCGTGGCCACGAAGTTTAGGCTGATCTGGCGCATCTGCTCGCCAAAGCCCGGCATCACTTTGTGCGCCACCGCCAGCGTGGCCTCGGGCGTGACGTCGCGCGGCGCGGGGCCGGTGCCACCGGTGGTGAGTACGAGGTCGCACATCACCTCGTCCACCAACTCGCACAGTGTCTGGCTGATGCCGGCCTCTTCGTCGGGAATCAAGCGCGTGACCCACTCGATGGGGTTGCGCAAGGCCTTGCCCAGCCAGTCTTGCAAAGCCGGGATGCCTTTGTCTTCGTAGACGCCGCTCGACGCGCGGTCGCTGACGGAGACCAAGCCGATGCGCACAGCGTCGAAGGCTTGCTCACTCATCACAGCGTGGCCGCCACGAAAGGTTTCAAGAACAGAAAGAGCTCGCGACAACTGCGCGGTTGACGGGCTTCGGGCACCAGGCCCACGGAGTCGCGCCGCGCAGCGCGCACCAGGCTGCGCAGCTGCTGGGTGTCGCACTCGGCGTGCTCGTGCAGCCAGCGCGTCATGGCGTCGTCGTCGGCAATGAGCTCGGCGCGCCAGCGCTCGGCTTCGTGCAGCAGCAAGGTGTCGCGCGCCGAGCCCACCGTGGCGGCAGCCACCGCTTCGCGCAGCAGCTCTTCGTCGGCACGGCGCATGAGCTTGCCAACGTACTGCATCTGTCGGCGTTTGCCCTCGTGTGAACGCGTGCGGCGAAAGGCCTCGATGGCGTCACGCAGGTTGTCGGGCATCTCGATTTGCGCAATGCGCTCGTCAGAGAGGGCGGCCACCGCCAGGCCCAGGTCTTGCAAGTCGTGCGACTGTTGCTTGAGCTGGGTCTTGCTGGGGCGGGTGGGATCGACATCGTCGCCGTAGTGGGCGTCGACACCGCGATGGGGTGCGGCGGGGCGTGGCATGGCAGCGATGATAATTCGCACCCCGTTCGCCACCTTCATGCCGGCCTTGATGACTCGCAAAAACTCCGAACCCGGCTTCGCTTTCCGCCGTGAGACCTTCGAGCAGATCGTCGAAGACACCTTGGGCCTGGCGCGCGGCATGGGGGCGAGCGACGCTGGCGTGGAGGTCTCTGAAGGCGTGGGCCTGTCGGTGTCGGTGCGTTTGGGCGAGCTGGAAAACGTCGAGCGCAACCGCGACAAGTCGCTTGGCGTCAGCGTCTACCTGGGGCAGCGGCGCGGCAACGCCAGCACGTCTGACTTCACTCCGGCGGCCATCAAGCAAACCGTGCAAGCGGCCTACGACATCGCGCGCTTCACTGCCGAAGACCCGGCCGCCGGCTTGCCCGACGCGGCCGACCTGGCGAGTGCCAAAGAAGTGGCGCGTGATCTCGATCTCTTCCACCCCTGGGAGATTGACGCGGCGCAGGCCGCCGAGATCGCCCGCCGCTGCGAAGCCGCAGCGCTGGCCACCGACCCCCGCATCGCCAACTCCGAGGGCGCGGGTGTCTCGGCGCAGCAGGCGCACTTTTGGGCCGGCAACTCGCGCGGTTTTCGTGGCGGCTATTCAAGCTCGCGACACTATGTCTCGGTGTCGCCGATTGCGGGACGCGGCAAGCACATGCAGCGCGACTCCTGGTACAGCTCGATGCGCGACGCGCGTGAGCTCGCGGCGCCTGAGGTCGTGGGCCGGTACGCCGCCGAGCGCGCGCTCTCAAGACTGAAGTCGCGCCGCGTCGGCACGGCCGAGGTGCCTGTTCTCTTTGAGGCGCCTGCAGCGGCGGGTTTGATCGGCTCCTTTGTCGGCGCGGTGTCGGGCGGCTCGCTCTATCGCAAGGCCAGCTTCTTGCTCGACAGCCTGGGCCAGCCGGTGTGGCCCAAGCACATCGACATTCGCGAAGACCCGCATGTGCGCAAAGGCAAAGGCAGTGCGCCGTTTGACGACGAGGGCGTGCGCACGCGCGCGCGCAGCGTGGTCGAGGCGGGCGTCGTGCAGGGCTACTTCTTGTCGAGCTACTCGGCGCGCAAGCTGGCGATGCGCACCACGGGGCATGCCGGCGGCTCGCAAAATTTGACGATGACAAGCCGGCTCACCAAGCCGGGCGACGACCTCCAGGCCATGATCAAAAAGCTGCACCGCGGGCTGCTGGTAACGGAGCTGATGGGGCAGGGCGTCAACGGTGTCACGGGCGACTATTCACGCGGCGCAGCGGGCTACTGGGTCGAGGGCGGTTTCATCGTGCACCCGGTGCATGAGGTCACCATCGCGGGCAACCTGCGCGACATCTTCAAAGGTGTGGTGGCCATTGGTGCGGACGTCTACGCGCAAGGCTCCAAGGCCGTAGGCTCGGTGCTCGTCGATCGCATGAAGCTTGCCGGCGCTTGACACGGCAGGTGTGGTTTGAGCCCATGGTCGAGCGGGTAAACCCGCCTGAATAGGGAAATTCCCGGCTCCTAGAATCGCGGGCTTCTTTTCTTTCGATCCCCCGTTTTCCTCAGGAGATACTGCATGGAACGTCGTTCATTTGTACACGGTGCTGGCCTCGCGGGCGTGCTCGCCACAGGCATGGCGCCGGCCATCGTGCACGCGCAAGCCAATGTGCGCTGGCGCCTGACCTCGAGCTTCCCGAAATCGCTTGACACACTCTTCGGCGTGGCCGATGTCTTTGCCAAGAAGGTCAGCGACATGACCGGGGGCAAGTTCCAGATTTCGACCCACGCCGCCGGTGAAATCGTGCCTGCTTTCGGCACCGTCGACGCGCTGCAAGCCGGCACCGTCGAGTGCGCCAACACCGCGCCGTACTACTACTTCGGCAAGGACCCGACCTTCGCGCTGGGCTGCGCCATCCCCTTCGGCCTGAACAGCCGCCAGATGACGGCGTGGATGTATGAAGGCAATGGCTTGAAGCTCATGCGCGAGTTCTATCGGCCCTACAACATCATCAGCTTCCCCATGGGCAATACCGGCGCGCAAATGGGCGGCTGGTGGCGCAAAGAGGTCAAGTCGATGGCCGACCTGAAGGGCGTGAAGTTCCGCACCGGCGGCTTCAGCGGCCGTGTGTTCGAGCGCCTGGGTGGCGTGGCAGCCAACATCCCCGGTGGTGAGATCTACACCGCGCTGGAAAAAGGCACCATCGACGCCGCCGAGTGGGTCGGCCCGTACGACGACGAGAAGCTGGGCTTCCACAAGATCAGCCAGTTCTATGCCTACCCCGGCTATTGGGAAGGCGGCCCGCAGCTGGACCTGCACGTCAGCATCAAGGCCTACGACGCGCTCACGCCCGAGTACCGCGCCATCATCGAGTCGGCCTCGGCCTACGCCCACATCGACATGCAGGCCAAGTACGACGCGCGCAACGCCGCCGCACTCAAGCGCCTGGTGGCCGGTGGCACCAAGCTCTTCCGCTTCCCCAAAGACGTGATGGACACGGCATTCAAGGAGTCGATGGCGCTCTACGCAGAGCTCTCGGCCACCAACCCGGCCTGGAAGAAGGTCTACGAAGACTTCTCAGCCTTCCGCCGCGACGTCAACCTGTGGTTCCGCTTCACAGAAGCGGGCTTTGACGACTACATGCAAATCGCCAGGCTGTAAGCGCGGGCGCCGCGCCGCAGCGTACGCGCTGCGTGCGCTTCGGGAATGAAAAAGGGCTGCGGCAACTACCGCAGCCCTTTTGTTTTGAGCGCCGCGCTACTTCTTGGGTTTGTCTTGGTCCAGCGCGCGCTTGACGGCTTCCATCGGGTCTTCGTCAGCTGCTGGCGCTGATGCCGCACCGGCTGCGGAGGCCGCACCGCTGGCGGTGCCGAAGCCCTGCATGGGATCGAGCTTCGAGGCGGGCGCCTGGCCGCCTTTGCTGCCACCCATCTGCTGGATCATCTCGCCAGCCTTGTCGATGTCGAGCACCTTCTCCTTGTCGAGGAAGATCGTCACCGTCTGCGGGAAAAAGATGACGATGCCGACGAGTATCAGCTGGATCACGATGAACGGAATCGCACCCATGTAGATGTCGCGCGACTCGACTTTGCGCGGCAGCGACTTGTTCTTGTACAGCGTGTCGGCAATGCCGCGCAGGTAGAACAGCGCGAAGCCAAACGGCGGGTGCATGAAGCTGGTTTGCATGTTCACGCAGATCATCACGCCGAACCAGATGAGGTCGATGCCGAGCTTGGCAGCCACCGGTGCCAGGAACGGGATGATGATGAAAGCGATCTCGAAGAAGTCGAGAAAGAACGCCAGGAAGAAGATGAAGATGTTGACGGCGATGAGGAAGCCGATCTGCCCGCCCGGCAAGCCGGCGAGCATGTGCTCGATCCAGATGCCGCCGTCCACGCCCTGAAAGACCAGCGAGAACACACGCGAGCCGATGAGGATGAAGACCACCATCGCGGTGATGCGCATAGTGCTGAGCAAGGCCTGCTTGACCAGATCAAAGCTCAAGCGTTTGTGCATGGCGGCGAGCACGAAGGCACCCACCGCCCCCATCGCACCCGCTTCGGTGGGCGTGGCGATGGCCGTGTTGATGCCGGGCAAGCCGCCCATGCTGCCGAGCACGGTGAAGATGAGCACGGCCGAGGGCACGATGCCGCGCAGGCACTTGGACCACAGCGCCCAGCCGATAAGCGTGCGCGCTTCTTTAGGCACACCGGGCACGTACTCGGGCTTGATGCGCGAGAGCATGAAGGTGTACAGCGCAAAGAGCAGCACCTGCAGGATCGACGGGCCCCAGGCGCCCTTGTACATGTCGCCCACCGGCTTGCCGAGCTGGTCGGCCAGCACGATGAGCACCAGCGACGGCGGCACCAGCTGCGTGATCGTGCCCGAGGCCGCCAGCACGCCGGTGGCGTAGCGCATGTTGTAGCCCCAGCGCATCATCACCGGCAGCGAGATCATGGCCATGGCGATGACTTGGCCGGCCACCGTGCCCGTGATGGCGCCGAGGATGAAGCCAACGATGATCACCGAGTAACCCAGGCCGCCGCGCACGGGGCCGAAGAGCTGGCCCATGGAGTCGAGCATGTCCTCGGCAAGGCCGCAGCGCTCGAGCAGGGTGCCCATCAGCGTGAAGAAGGGAATCGCCAGCAGCAGGTCGTTGGAGAGGATGCCGAAGACGTTCAGCGGCAGCGCCGTCATGAAGGTGGCCGGGAACCAGCCCATCCATACTGCGTAAAAGCCGCAGCCCAAACCCAGCGCGGTGAGCGAGAACGCGACGGGGAAGCCGATCAGCAAGACCAGGATCAGCCCCGCAAACATCAGCGGGGCAAAGGTGTCCATGCTCATTGCAGCGGCCTCTCGTAATGGAAGTCAGCGTCGTACTTGTGCGCCAGCCAGGCCACGCGCTTGATCGACTCGGACACGCCTTGCGCGAAGAGCAGCGTGAAGCCCAACGGCAGCATCAGCATCGCGGGCCAGCGAATCAGGCCGCCGGCGTTGCTGGACATCTCGCCGCTGACGTACATCTTGGCGAACAGTGGCCAGGCGAAATAGATCATCACGGCCATCGACGGCAGCAGGAAGAAGACGAAACCCACCAGGTCGATGAGCGCCTGCGTGCGGCCCGAATAACGCCCATAGAGTACGTCGACGCGCACATGCTCGTTGACACGCATGACCTGCGACGCGCCGAGCATCACGCAGGCGGCAAAGAGGTACCACTGGATTTCAAGGTAGGCGTTGGAGCTGTAGTTGGCGATGTAGCGCACAAGTGCGTTCACGGCACTGATGAGGCACGACGCAAAGACCGCCCACTTGGCTACGGTGCCAAAGCGGTCGTTCACCCAGTCGATGAAGCGGGACAGTTGCAGCAGTTGGGTCACACAGACTCCGATCACATGGACACACGCAGGGTGACTTTAAGG
>JANMMH010000791.1:0-2526 GCA_031373055.1 Rubrivivax sp.
TGGTGGCGTAGCTCGCGCGCGGTGTAGAGCGGGTTGACGTTGACGAAAGCATAACCAGCTCGCAGGATGGCCGCGATCGCGACCAGATACTGGGACAAATTGGGCATCATGATGGCGACGCGGTCGCCTTGCTGCAGACCCAGGGACTGCAACCATGCGCCGAACGCCGCCGATGCTTCGTCGAGCTCGCTGTAGCGCATGCGCGCATCGAGGCACACGGCCGCGTCGCGTCGCGCGTGGCGACGGAAGGCGTCTTCCAAGAGCGCGGCCAGCGATGGGAACGCATCAACCTGCGCGGTGGCGGCAACGCCGGGTGGGTAATGGGCAAGCCAGGGTGCGGTCAACACAGATCCTTCATGGTGGGCAACAACGCTTGCATCGTCATGGCGGCTCAGCGCGCGGGCTACGGTAACTCCCCGGGGTAGGCATCGGGCATGGTTGTGACGTCGAGCTGGAATAGACGTTGCGCTAACACCGTCTCGTGTTCGACGATGACGTTGAGGAACATCGTGGCACCGTGCATCGCCGCGAAGGTGTCAAAGCCCTTCTCCAAGAACGCCTGCAAGTCGCCGATACCGGCCAGCCGCGCCGGCTTGCGCATCAAGCTCAGTGAGTGCCGCAACAGTGGTTTGCGCGTGTAGCGATCCAGAGCCAAGCCGATGTCTTGCAAGAGCGCAATCTGCCGTAAACGAGACGGCGCTGCACCTGTGGCTTGCCACGCGCGCGCATAGCTCGGCCAGTTCAGCGGCAACCCTTCGAGGTGGCCGGCCATCGTTGAATCCAGCGTTTCAGACAACGCGTGCAACTCGGCAAGCTCGCACACCGTGGTCACGATGTCGCGGGAGAACAGGCGCACCAACGCTGGCACGACGCGCTCGAATTGCCGGTCTCGATCGGCAAAGTCACGCGGCCCATAAAGATCGTCAAGGAAGAAGCGCGCGGCTTGGCCATAGCGCGGGTCGGCCAGCAGCTTGGCGTAGCTTTGCTCGAAGCGCGCGTGTTGAAAGCGCTTGATGGCGTCGACCCGGCCTGCCAGCTCCGGGTTCGCACTGCGGATGGCCCGCTCGAAGGCCACCGTTCTCAGGTGTTGGATGATGCGGTCGCCACTGTTATGCACGCTGCGAGCCTATCAACATCGAGCGCCACCGCCAGCGGGCAACTTAGTCACCTTGCTCTAGGGCAAGATCGGCCGGCGATGCAACACTCACGGCCATGCAACGACGAACACTGTTGAAGTTGGGTGTGGCCAGCGGCGCGCTGTTGGCGGTGACCGGCGCGGGCCTGGCACTGCTCAAACCCGGGCTTGAGCGCGGGCAGCTCAGCGCTGCCGCGAAAGCGCTTATGGCCGCCCTGGCAGGCGCTGTGCTTGAAGATGCCTTGCCGCTGGAAGCGCAAGCGCGCCAGCTCGCATTGCAAGCGCATCTGGTGCGCGTCGACGAGACCATCGCTGGCCTGCCTCCACCTTTGCAAAACGAGCTTGGTGAGCTGTTGACGCTGCTCATCAGCACGCCCGGCCGGCGTCTTTTGGCCGGGCTTTCGACCGACTGGCCCGAGGCCAGCACGTCCGATGTGCATGCAGCGCTCCAAGACATGCGCCTGTCCACGTTGGCCGTGCGCCAGCAGGCCTACCACGCGCTGCGTGACCTCACGCACGCGGCCTATTTCGCGCACCCTGACACCTGGGCCTACCTCGGCTACACGGGGCCGATACCGGTGCCGACGGCAGCCAAGCTGGCGGCGAAGCAGGCCGGTACATGACGCCCATCGCCGCTTCTGAAGGACCCCCCGTGGCGACACTGCAAGACCCGATCCGCGACGGCCTCGCGCGCGGCTGGAAGGTGTTTGGCGGCCCGCATGCGCCCGCGCCCGCGGCTTTGACGTGTGACGTCGCCATCGTCGGCAGCGGCGCGGGCGCAGGCATCACGGCCGAGCTGCTTACGGCAGCGGGTCTGTCCGTCGTCATCGTCGAAGAGGGCCCGCTGCGTTCGAGCAGCGACTTTCGCCAGCTCGAAAGCGACGCCTACCCGCAGCTCTACCAAGAGAGTGCCAACCGCAAGACGGCGGACAAGGCCATCAACATCCTGCAAGGCCGCTGCGTTGGTGGCTCGACCACGGTGAACTGGACGAGTTCGTTTCGCACGCCGTCGAGCACACTGGCCTTCTGGCGCGAGCGCTACGCCTTGGCCGAGATGAGCGACGAGCAGCTGCTGCCGTGGTTTCTTCAAGCCGAGCGCCGTTTATCGATCGGCCCCTGGCTGGCAGCGCCGAACAGCAACAACGAGCTGCTGCGCAAAGGTGCGGCGCGTCTGGGCATCCCTGCCGCCGCGATTCAGCGCAACGTCAAAGGCTGCTGGAACCTCGGCTCCTGTGGCCTGGGCTGCCCGACCAACGCCAAGCAGTCGATGCTGGTGACCTGTCTGCCGGTGGCCTTGGACCGCGGCGCCACGCTGCTGGTGCAGACGCAAGCGCATCAGCTTGAGTGGGCCAACGATGGCCGCGTGAGTGCTGTCGTCTGCGCGCCAGTGC
>JANMMH010000792.1:0-4841 GCA_031373055.1 Rubrivivax sp.
GGCCGCACAAGGCAACATCTACAGCGGCCTGTGGTACCCCATCATCATCGCCATGATGACCTTCATCGTCGGCGCCTTGTTCGTCAAGGAAACCAAGGACGTTGACATCTACGCCAAGGACTAAGACGCTTGGTGCGCACCCGGGCCTGGCCCGGGTGACCCATGGGCCGCGCTTGCCGGCCCATGGGTCACCCCAACAACTTCGTGCAGCACACCATGTGGAAAATCTTGCTTGGATTCGCGGTGTTTGCCGCCGCCGCCCTGTTCATCTTGTCCAAAGCCGGCGGTGATGTCGACCTCAGCGGTGAGTCGCACAGCGTGGAGGCGCCGGAGGCCAAACACGCGCCTGCGCCGGCCGTGGCACCTGCTGCCAGCGCCGTCAAGGCCGCCCCGTAACTCGGGCGCTAGCACCGCAGCGTGCGTCTGACCACCCTGCTGGCCACGCACGCATGAAGTTCGCCGTCATCACCGACGTGCACGCCAACCGCGAAGCACTAGAGGCGGTGCTGGCCCATGCGCGCGGGCAAGCGGTACAGCGCCACGCCTTCCTCGGCGACCTCGTCGGCTACGGTGCCGACCCCGGCTGGGTGGTCGACTGCGTGAGCGAGCATGTGGCCCGCGGCGACCTGGTGGTGCAGGGCAACCACGACGCGGCGGTCGTCAGTGCTGCGGGCTTGACGATGCGCGCCGAGGTGCTGCACGTCATAGACTGGACACGCGCCCAACTCAATCCCGTGCAGATCAACTTTCTCGCCACCCTACCGCTGGTGCAGGAAACCGGTGACGTGCTCTTCGTGCACGCCAACGCCTACAAGCCCAGCGCCTGGGGCTACATCGAAGGGCGCGAGGAGGCCGCGCGCAGCATGCGCGCCACGCGCCAGCGCATTACCTTTTGCGGCCATATGCACGAGCCGCGCCTCTACCACCTGGCCACGCGCGGCGTTGCCGGTGAATTCGTGCCGTCGCCGGGCACGGTGATTCCGCTGTTGGCGCCACGGCGCTGGCTGGTGATTCCCGGCGCCGCCGGCCAGCCACGCGACGGCGACCCCGCTGCCAGCTATGCCGTCTTTGATGACGAGCGCGTCGAGCTCACCTGCTGGCGCGTGCCTTATGACCACGATCGCGCCAGCGCCAAGGTCAGCGCCGCTGGCCTTCCCGACGCGCTGGCGTTGAGGCTGCTGGGTGGCCACTGAGCTCGTTGCGCCGCCGGCCACCGCCATCGCGGCGGGCGCCTTGGTTGACGGCTGGCGGCTGCACGAAAAGCTTCACGTCGGTGGCATGGCCCAGCTTTGGTCGGTGACGCTCGAGCCCGGCATGCCCGTGCCCGCCACGCTGGCCGACTGCCCAGACCTGACGCTGATCATGAAGATCCCGCGCATCAAAGGCGGCGAGGATCCAGCGTCGATCGTCGGCTTCGAAGTCGAACGCATGATCATGCCCACGCTGCGTGGCAAGCACGTGCCGCGCTACATCGCGCGCGGGGACTTCACGCAGCAGCCTTACCTGGTGATGGAGCGCATCGAAGGGCCGTCGCTGGAAGAGCAGCTGCTGGCCTCGCCACTGGCCATCAACGAGGTCGCCCGGCTCGGCGCGCTCGTCGCCACGGCGCTGCACGACGTGCACCGCCAAGGCCTGGTCCACCTCGACTTGAAGCCGTCCAACGTGATGCTGCGCCCTGACGGCAGCGCCGTGCTCATCGACTTCGGGCTCTCACACCACCAGCGCCTGCCCGACCTGCTGGAGGAAGAGTTCACGCTGCCGATGGGCACGGGGCCTTACATGTCGCCCGAGCAGCTGCACCGCCAGCGCGATGACCCGCGCTCCGACCTCTTCGCGCTGGGGGTCATGCTCTACCACTTCACCACCGGCGCGCGGCCCTACGGCGCGCCCGAATCGGCGCGTGGTTTGCGACGTCGGCTCTATATCGACTCGCTGCCACCGCGTGCACTTCGCAGTGACTGCCCGCCGTGGCTGCAGGAGGTCATCCTCACCTGCCTGGAGGTGCACCCCGCGAAGCGCTGGCAAAGTGCCGCACAGCTGGCACTGGCCTTGCAAGACCCGACGCAAATCACGCTCACAGCGCGCGCGCAACGCCTGCGCCGTAACGGCCCCGTCAGCCGCTTCACGCGCTGGCTCAAAGCCATCGGCGACCAGGCACCCAGTGACAAGCCGCAAGACAGCACCGCACAGCTCGCGCACAGCCCCATCGTCATGGCTGCCATCGACGTCGCGCACGACAGCGCCGACTTCAACGACGCACTGCGCGAGACCGTGCGCCGCATCATGCGCACCATGCCGCACGCACGCCTGGCCTGCGTCAGCGTGATGAAGACCGCACGCATTGCGATGGACGTGCTGGTCGACGAGCAAGGGCAGAGCCACCACGTCAAGCAGCTCATCGCCTTGAAGCATTGGGCGCGGCCCATCCAAAAGAGCTTGGAGCTCAATGACGGGCGGCTGACCTTCCACGTGCTGGAAGCGCCCGATGCGGCCACGGCCATCGTGGAATTCGCGCAGCGCAACCATGTCGACCACATCGTCATGGGCGCGCATGGCCAATCCGCCTTGCGCCGCTACCTCGGCAGCGTGAGTACCCAGGTGGTGGCGCAAGCCCCGTGCAGCGTGACGGTGGCACGGCGCTGAGCACGCCACCCGGTGCCCACATTCACCGGCGCGCCCTACACGCCGCGCCCGCCTCGACGCACCCAGTCGTTGACGACCTCGCCCAGCACGTCCAGCGGCACCGAGCCGGTACTGAGCACGAGGTCGTGAAAGTCGCGCAGCGAGAAGCGGCCGCCCAGCGCCGTGCGTGCCTGTTCACGCAATTGCATGATGCGCAGCATGCCCACCATGTAGGCGGTGGCTTGGCCGGGGTTGACGATGTAGCGCTCGACTTCCTGCGCGCTGATGCCGAAGGCAATCGCTTGCTCGCGGCTCCAGCCTTTGGCATGCAAGCCGGTGTCGACGACGAGCCGGCGGGCGCGAAAGAGCTGCCCGTCCCAGGCACCCAGGAGGCTGGGCACATCACCTGCATACCAGCCTTCTTCGATCGCCAAGCGCTCGGCATACAGCGCCCAGCCTTCGCTGTGCGCGCTGCCGCCGCCGAACACGCGCAGCTGCCGCCAGCGCGGCAAGCTCGCTATCTCTTGCTGCAAGGCGAGTTGGAAGTGATGGCCGGGCGAGGCCTTGTGCACGGCCAGCGTGCGCATGCCCAGGATGTTGAAGTTGGGGCCGGGCAGGGGCACCCACATCACGCCGGGCCGCGCCCCGTCGGGCGTGGGCGTGGTGTACGACGCACTGGCGGTGCGCTCGGTCAAGGGCCCGACGCGGCGAACTTCCACTGGCGCTTTGGGCCGCAGGTTGAACAGCGCCGCCGCGCGCCTCTCAACGTCACGCACGTGCTCGGCGTAACGCTGCATCAGCGCCGGGCGCGGGTCGGGGTCAGCGGGGGGTTGATACGCGGCTTGCAGCGCGGCCATGCGGTCTTTCACGCTGCCCTCGGCGTGGCCGAGCTCGCGCAACAGCCGGTCCATGATGGCCTCAATGCGCGCCACCTCACGCTCGCCGAGCCCGTGAATTTCTTCGGCCGACATGCTCGTGGTGGTGTTGTTGGCCAGCGCCTGCGCATAGGCCTGCGCACCCTGGGGCAGCCGCCACAGGCCGGCGTCTTGGGTGGTCGTCGGCAGCAACTCGTCGAGGAAGGCGGCCACGCGCTGCCAGGCTGGGCGCACACCGTCACGCACGAGCTGCCGGGCCCGCACAAGCGCTTGCTCGCGCGCGGCGGCGTCGAGGTCGCTCACCGCGTCGAGCCGGAGTTTGAAGGCAGCAAGTACCGGCTCATCATCCAGCGGCCCATCCACCAGCATGCGTATCTGCGTGCGCGCGCGCTCGGCGATGAAGCGCGGCGGCTTGAAGCCTCGCGCCACGGCACGGCGCTGCAGCGCAAGCGTGTCGTCAATGCGCTGCGCCATGCCACCCAGGCGCGACAGATAGGCCGGCAGGTCGGCCGCACGTCGCAGCGGCTGGTTCTGGGCGAACAGCGATTGGTAGCGCACCTGCAGGCCGAAGGTCTGCGCGAACGCGAAGCCGTGATCTTCGAAAGGCGCGTCGGCAATCACGCGGCGCAGGCTCCAGCGCATGGTCAGCGCACCGGCACGCTGGTCACGCGGTAGCGCCCCTGCAAGGTATGTCTCAAGCTCGCGCAGGCCCTGCTTGGCCAGCGCACGGCGGGCTTGGCGCGCCTCGTCGCCGATCGCGCTGAAACGCCCGTCGAGCTGCGCTTGCTCTTCGGCCGCAAAGTAGCGCGACATCGTGCTCATCTCGGGCACTTGCCGCACCCAGTCGGCCGCAAAACGCTCGCTCCAGGCGGTGAAGTCTTCGCTGGTGGGGGCGGTGGCGCAGGCTGTCAGCAGCAGCACCAAGAAGGCGGCGAACAGGCGCTTGGCAGAGACGATCAGAAGCATGGGGCGGGGGCTCGCAGAGTCAGGGTGGGAAAAGGATGGCGTGAGCGCGGCGCTGAGCACGCCGGCGCACCGCGAGCAGCATCAGTCTTTGCGCTTGGCCAGGCGCTGCCAGGTGTCGACCACAGTGTCCGGATTCAAGGACATCGAGCCGATGCCTTCAGCCGCCAGCCAGTCGGCAAAGTCGGGGTGGTCGCTGGGCCCCTGGCCGCAGATGCCAACGTACTTGCCGGTGGCGCGGCAGGCCGCAATGGCGCGCGAGATCAGGGCCTTGACAGCAGGGTCGCGCTCGTCAAAGTCACCCGCCAGTTGCGCCAGGCCCGAGTCGCGGTCCAGCCCCAGTGTCAGCTGCGTTAGATCGTTAGAGCCGATGGACATGCC
>JANMMH010000800.1:0-6548 GCA_031373055.1 Rubrivivax sp.
CGACGCGGCGGGCGCCTTTGTGCCGCTGGACCGGCAAGACACGTCGCGCTGGGATGCGAGCTTGATGGCTGCGGCCAACGAGCACCTGGCACTTGCCGCGCAATAGCGCGCGCCCGGGCCGTTTCAACTTGAAGCCGCGATCCAGGCCGCGCACCACCACCGCGCCTTCAGTGGCCACACGCCCTGGGCCGACATCGTGCAGCTCTACGAACAGCTGCTGACACTGGCGCCCACCATCGGCGCGCGCATTGGCCACGCCGTGGCCCTGGCCCGCGCCACAGGCGACGCCGCCGCAGGCCTGCGCTGCCTGGATGCCATCGACACCGCCAGCGTGATGTCGCACCAGCCCTGGTGGGCGGCGCGCGCGCACTTGCTGCAAACCATGGGCCATGACGACGCCGCCACGCAAGCCTATGGCCGCGCGCTGGCGCTGACCACCGACCCCGCGCTGCGCCAGTTCCTGGCCTCGCGAATGGGTGCACAGCGAATGGGTGCACAGCGTGCGGGCTAGCAGCGTACGGGCTAGCAGCAGGCAGCGCTAAACTCTCGGCCGAGCGAACACCACGCGGGTGTAGTTCAATGGCAGAACGGCAGCTTCCCAAGCTTCATACAGGGGTTCGATTCCCCTCACCCGCTCCAGACAAAACCAAGGGCCCCTCGCGGGCCCTTGGCTTTGTCTGGCGTGAGTGCAGCCACGAAGCGAGACGGTACGAGTCGAGACGCTCATGGCGCCGGTCTTGTCGCTGAGCCAGGCGGATTGCCTCGGTCCGCAACATCGCGGAACCAGTGGCCCAAAGTTCCGCCGCAACGCCAGCCGGAGCGCCTACTGCGGCAGCGGCCCAGTCCCCGGGCGCCGTCTTGGCACCGTCGCCGAGCGGCTCGGCCTCGGAGGGCACCGCCACAAGCAAGAACTCGTGGGCGACGCGGGCACCCGCCCCCGAATGCGGCAGACCTTGGTCATGCCCTATCGATCTTTACGCGGCGCAGCCTGGCAAGTATGCGCAACGAATAGCCATCGTCCAATGTGCGCAGCCCGGCCAGGCCATCACGAATCAGCTGCTGCGCCGCCACTTCGTCGCGTAAAGCCGCATCGTGCTTCAGGCGCTCGAGCAGCTTGGTCAATTCTGCGGCCGTCAGGTCGCCGTCCAAAAGGCGTGAAGCTTCGTTCATGGGCGACCTCCTACCAGCGCCGGTCGCGCGTTGGCGCAAGCAAGGGGCGCGCGCGGCTAGCGATTGCCTCACGCGCCCGAAAAATGTGGGACTTGACGGTATTGACGGGCTGCTCAAGCGCTGCCGCGATGCTCTTGTAGTCCATCCCATCGATTTCGCGCATCACGAGCGCACGGCGCTGCGCCTCAGGCAAGGCCGCCACTTCAGCGTCGATGCGTTCAAACAGCTGGTGGGCCATGGCTTCTTCCTCAGGGCTTGGTGCGACACCGAATTTGTCGCTGTCGCCGACTTCATCGAGCCCTTGAATCGGTCGGTCGTCTTGCCGGTTCTGCGCGCTGCGCAGATAGCTCCTCGCCGCGTTGCGTGCGATCGTAAACAGCCACGCCGCGAAATCGCCGTCGGGCTTGAAGCTTGGCAAGGCAACGAAAACACTCAAAAAAGCCTCCTGTGTCAGTTCTTCGGTAATTCGATCGTCACGCACAAGGCGCCGTATCGTTGCAGCGACGCGCCGTTGGTACTTCACCACCAGCACCTCGAACGCCACCGCTTCGCCCTGCTGCGCCCGCGCCATAAGTGCCGCGTCGATTGCGCCCACAAGTTGAGGTTCGGTCAATCGCGCCTCCAGAGAAGGTGCCGTGGACGGGCTCGACTAGTTCCCATACGCCGCGGCGCCGCGAAAGTTGCAGCGCTCACACTCAATGCTTCGCCACAAAAAAAGTCGGGCGCCGTCATGCAACTCTCTCGTTCTTTTGACGTAAGCATGGGTTGAGTCAACAGAAACAGAAAGTAAGGCGTCGGCAATGAAACACCAAAGTGATCGCGGTTTTGGCAGTGTACCGAGCCACCATGGCGCAGCGCGGGTGGCCATCGTCGGTGCCGGTATCGGCGGTCTGACTTGCGCACGTGAGTTGCGTCTGCGCGGCTACGACCCCGTTGTCTTTGAGGCAAGTGATCGCGTGGGTGGCCGTTGCAGTTCGCGCGCCACCCGAGTCGGATGGTTCGATGACGGTGCCCAAGCCATCAGCGGAGCCACCCGCTTGACGACCTATGCCATTCAGCGCCCGGGCGAGCTGGCCGCAATTCACCCATGGACCGTGCCGGCGACGCCCGCCGAAGACGAGCCCAAGGGCAAAGATCGGGACGAGGATGAAGACGAATCGGCCACAACCCGGACCTTGAAGCTGATGGGAGCGGTCGGTGTGCCGTCGATGCGCGCCCTGGCCAATGCTGTCGCGCAGCCCCTGGATGTACGGCTACATACGCCGATCCAGCGGGTCCAGCGGCGCGGCGCCCGTTGGGTACTGAGCGACGCGGCGGGCGAAATCGACGAGGAGTTCCAGGCCCTCGTGCTCGCCATTCCGGCGCCGCTGGCCTTGCCGCTCGCGCGGGAGTCGCCCGCGCTGGCAGCGGCACTGCAAGCGGTGCGATACCGAAGCCGCTGGGTGCTGCTGCTGGGGTCCGAGCGTCCTGTCGGCCTGCCCGGGTATCGCGAGTTTCAAGGCAGCCCGATCGAAAGGGTCGCTGCCATGCACAGCAAGCCAGGACGTCCCTCTAACATGTCGCAGCGCTGGTTCGTTGAAGCCGACGAGCGCTGGTCGTTGCAGCACGAGCATGTCGATGCCGAGACAGTGGCGGATTTGTTGTTCGACATCTTCTGCGCGCACGCCGGCCGTTCAGTGACGCCAAACTTTCTTGCGGCCCACCCGTGGCGAAACGCTTTTGTTGACACGCCCGCCACCCTGCCCGGGCAGGCCGACTGCCTGTGGGATGGGGAAGCCTGTCTTGGCGTGTGCGGCGACAGCGTCGTGGCCAGCCAGGTAGATCGAGTCCACCACAGCGGGGTAGCGCTGGCGGCGCGGATGGCCGAGGGTTTGACGGGTCGCCTCGCGCCAAGCGCTGTGCAGGTGCTGGGTCGCGACCCTCGCAACACTCTCGAAGCGCAAGCGATTGCCGGCTGAATCGATGCTGTCCCGCGTCCGCGCGTCCCGATCGAGACCCACCCCTAGGGTCCAGTACACCCCTGCCACCGCCGGGCGCAATGTCGCGCCTGAGAACGGGGCTCCCCCGCAGACCGTGATCGTCGGGCTTGCGGGCGCGCAGCACCTGCCGCAGCCCACGCTGGTTGCTGACCTGCGCACCGATCACGCCGGTGAAAGCGGCGCTGTGATGATCTACCGCGGCATCCTCGCCGTCACACGGGACGTCGGCGTGCGCCACTTTGCGCAGGAGCATCTCGCCACCGAGGCGCGCCACCTGGCACAGATCGAGCCGCTGTTGGCGCTGCGCCAGCGCAGCCGGCTGCTGCCGCTGTGGCGCGCCGCGGGTTGGCTCACGGGCGCACTGCCCGCGCTGGTGGGGCCGCGGGCGGTCTACGCCACCGTCGAGGCCGTCGAGACCTTCGTCGATCAACACTACGCCGAGCAGATCGAGTCAATCAACCGGCACGACCCGCAGCGTACGGTCCCAGCCCTGCAATCGGTGCGGACGCTATTGCAGGCCTGCCGCAGCGACGAAATCGCGCACCGCGACGAAGCCGCAGCACTCTTTGCCGTGGGCGGGGGTCCACCTTCGCTGGCATTGCGCGCGTGGGTCTGGGCGTTCGGCGCAGGTTCGCGCGGGGCCGTGAAAATCTGCCGCTGGGTTTGAAGCATGGCCACCGACAAGAACGGGGCGCTGCTGCCCAGCACCATCCGCAGCGATGAAGTCGAGCGCTTCAATCGCCTGTCTGCAAGCTGGTGGAACCCTGCGGGGCCGATGCGCCCGCTGCATGTCATCAACGGCTTGCGACTGGGCTATGTGCTCGAACAGATCGCCCACCGCTTCGCTCGCCCGATGGGTGGCTTGACTGGGCTGCGCGTTGCCGACATCGGTTGCGGGGCCGGCCTGATGTGCGAGCCCCTGGCCGCCCGTGGGGCGCACGTCGTGGGCGTGGATGCCGCTGCGAAGAACATCGCCGCCGCGCGGCTGCATGCGAACGATGGCCGCCTGAACATCGACTACCGGGTCGGCGAGCCCGACGCTGCGCTGCGCGACGCTGAGTTGTTCGACGTGCTGCTGCTGCTGGAAGTGGTGGAGCATGTCGACAACCTGCAAGCTTTCTTGCGCCAGGCAGCCAGCCACCTCAAACCCGGCGGCCTGCTGCTGATGTCGACGATCAACCGCACGCCGCGCAGCTTCTTGACCGCCATCGTCGCTGCCGAATACATCTTCCGTGTGCTGCCCCGTGGTACCCACCGTTGGGCGCAGTTCGTTCGGCCCGTCGAGTTGGAACAGGCCGCTCTGGCTTGCGGGCTGGTGCAGCATGAGCTGCGCGGCATGGGCTATCTGCCCGCTGTCCATCGCGCCTGGTGGACGCGCAGCGTGTCCGTCAACTACATCGCCAGCTTCAGCAAGCACTCGGCGTAAGCAGACCGTGTTGCGCGACAAACTCGTCAACCGCACGATCTCCCGTACCGGCTTCTTCTGGCGGAAAAACATCCGCCGAACCTCGCCATTCATGGCCATGGTGATCACTCCTTCTCCCCTGCGCAAAAATTCGGCCAGGCAGGTGCAACACCTCTGCGTAACAGCTTCAGAGCAATAGCCTTTGGCGATAGGCAAGATTGACTCAATCCACCCAAGCAATGCTGCTGCGCAGCAATACTCCGTGTCGTTGGGATTCACTTCCCGCGCTTTCCTTCAACCCACGGAGTCATTCATGTTCCTCATCAACACCCCAGTCCAGCCGTTCAAGACGCAAGCCTTCCACAACGGCAAGTTCGTCGAAGTCACCGAACAAAGCCTCAAGGGCAAGTGGTCGGTGCTGATCTTCATGCCGGCCGCCTTCACCTTCAACTGCCCGACCGAAGTGGAGGACGCCGCCGACAACTACCCCATGTTCAAAGACATGGGCACCGAGGTCTACATCGTCACCACCGACACGCATTTCTCGCACAAGGTGTGGCACGAGACCAGCCCGGCCGTCGGCAAGGCGAGGTTCCCGCTCGTCGGTGACCCGACGCACACGCTGACGCGCATGTTTGGCGTGCACATCGAGGCGGAAGGCCTGGCGCTGCGCGGCACCTTCGTGATCAACCCCGACGGCATCATCAAGACCGCCGAGATTCACGACAACGCCATCGCGCGCGACGTCAAGGAAACATTGCGCAAGGTGCAGGCTGCCCAGTACGTAGCCAAGAACCCCGGCCAGGTGTGCCCGGCGAAGTGGCAGGAAGGCGCCAAGACGCTGACCCCGTCGCTGGATCTGGTCGGCAAGATCTAAGCCTTCGCGATTCGACAGGACCTTTGGGCCCTGTCGACAGCCCGCCCGGTCAACGGGTGCGGGCTGTCGACCGGGCCGGAATGCACACGCCCCCAACGCCATACAAAAGGAATTTTTCATGTTGGACGATGGCCTTAAGGCCCAGCTCAAGACTTACCTCGAGCGCGTGACGTGGCCGGTGGAACTGGTGTCTTCGCTCGACGACCGCCCCGCCTCGCAGGAAATGCGCGAGTTGCTCGACGAGATCGGCGCGCTCAGCGACAAGATCGCCGTGCGCCACGACGGCGACGATGCGCGTCGCCCATCGTTTTCGATCAGCCGGGCCGGCACAGGCATGGGGGTGCGCTTCGCCGCCATCCCGATGGGCCACGAGTTCACGTCGCTGGTGCTGGCGCTGTTGCAGGCCGGCGGGCATCCGCCCAAGGTGGAGGCCGATGTCACCCGGCAGATCCAGGCGCTGCGCGCTGATGATGCACGCGACTTCGTCTTCGAGACCTACATGTCCCTGAGCTGCCACAACTGCCCGGATGTGGTGCAAGCACTCAACCTGATGGCGATCTTGAACCCGCGCATCCGCCACGTGGCCATCGACGGCGGTCTGTTCCAGGCCGAGGTCGAGGCGCGCCAGATCATGGCCGTGCCCATGGTCTTCCTGAACGGCAAGATGTTCCATTCAGGCCGCATCGAGCTTGCCGACATCCTGGCCAAGATCGACACCGGCGCGGCCGCGCGCGATGCCGCCAAGCTAGGCGCAAAGGACGCGTTCGACATGCTCATCGTTGGCGGCGGCCCGGCCGGTGCCGCAGCTGCGGTCTACGCCGCGCGCAAAGGCATCCGCACTGGCGTGGTGGCCGAGCGCTTCGGTGGCCAAACGCTCGACACGATGGGCATCGAGAACTTCATCTCGGTGCAAGAAACGCAGGGCCCGAAGTTCGCCGCCGCGATGGAGACGCAAGTGCGCAGCTACGGCGTGGACATCATGAACAGCCAGCGCGTGACCGCTATCGAACCGGCGCTCAAGCCGGGTGGCGAAATCACGGTGACGCTGGCCAACGGCGCCGCGCTGAAGAGCCGCTCGGTGGTGCTGGCCACCGGCGCGCGCTGGCGCAACGTCAAC
>JANMMH010000043.1:0-4439 GCA_031373055.1 Rubrivivax sp.
CTGCGCCAGGCTGAGGTGTTGGCGCGCCTGCTCTGGCTATGGCTGGCGCCCGTGCTGGGCGCCCTGGCCGCCTGCGCCAGCGCGCCGCCGCCCGCGCCCAGCGGGGTGCCGCCACCGGCGGTGGCCGCACCCACGCTGTCAGCACCTGCGCCGCGTTATCCACAGGCCAACGGCGAACTCCTGGGCCGCAATGCGCGCATGGCGATTTATGCCGCCGCCGAGGGCGACCGCTTCAGTGGCATCGCCCAGCGCCTGCTCGGTGACGCCAGCCTGGCCTGGACGCTGACTGAGGCCAACGGCATTCCCGAAGCCGAACCGGGCCGCGTGCTCATCGTGCCGCTGCAAGCGCGCAACGCGCTGGGCGTGACGGCCGACGCCTACCAGACCGTGCCGATACTTTGTTATCACCGCTTCGGCACCCCGAGCTCGAAGATGGTGGTGTCACCCGCCGGCTTTGCCGCGCAGCTGGAGTGGCTGGCGCGCAACCGCTGGACGGTGCTGCGCCTGGCCGACGTGGCGGGCTTCTTGCAAGGCAAGACGCCGCTGCCGCCGCGCAGTGTCGTCATCACCATCGACGACGGCTACGAGTCGGTGTACCGCCACGCTTTTCCCTTGCTGAAGAAGTACGGTTTCCCCGCCACGCTCTTCGTCTACACCGATTTCATTGGCGCGGCCGACGCCCTGAGTTTTGCGCAGATGCAGGAGATGCAGCGCTCGGGGCTGGTCGACATCCAGTCGCACTCCAAGAGCCATCGCAACCTCATCGAGCGCACCGCGCAAGAGAGCGACGCGCGCTACCGCCAGAACATCGAGCTGGAGATACGCCAGCCACGTGAGCTGCTGGCGCGCCGGGTTGAGGGCAGTGAGCTGCGGCACATCGCCTACCCCTATGGCGACGCTAACGCGCTGGTGCTCGATGCGGCAGCGCGTGCCGGCTTCGAGCTCGGCGCGACCGTCATTCCGGGTGGCAACGCCTTTTTCGCGCAGCCTTTGATGCTGCGGCGAACCATGATCTTCGGCGACCTTGAGCTCGAAGGCTTCAAGGCGCGGCTGCAGACCTCGCGGAGCTTTGTGCCGCCATGAAGTGCTTTAGCACGCGGCCATGGTGGGCGTGCCTGGCGGCCCTGTGCGCTGCTGCCGGGCTGCTCGTGTTGGGTGGCTGCGCCAGCCCAGGCCATGCACCCGCTGCGGCCGCTGCGCCACCCGCCGCGGCACTGACACCACCTGCCGCCGCGCCGAGGCCCACGACCACCGCCGCAGCCCTGGCCAGCTTCGAGCACACGATGCAGCATCGCGCTCAGGAGGCTGAACGCCAAGGCCGGCTGGCCGACGCCGCTTGGGCCTGGGAGGCGCTGAGCCTGGCGCGGCCCGACCGCCGCGACGCGGCGGCCGAGCTCGCGCGGCTGCGCGGCGTGGTGCAAAGCCGCGTCACTCTGGCGTTAGCGCAAGCGCAGCAAGACCGCCAACGCGGCGAGCTTGAGCGCGCCATGCGCGGCTATCTCACGGTGCTGTCGCTGCAGGGCGAGCATCGCGGCGCCGCCGAGGCCTTGCGCGCCATCGAGCGTGAGCGCAATGAGCGCCAGTTCCTGGGCCGCTTTTCGCGGCAGACGATCACGCGCAGTACCCGGGACGCCGCGCAAGCCCAGGCGGCACCCGACAAGGCGGTGGCGCCCGAGTCAAGCAACCTCAGCGAACACGCCACGCTGTTGGCCGCGCAGGGCGAAGTCGACAGCGCCTTGGCGCTCTTGACGCCGGCGGCGCTTGCCGCTGGCGCCGACCCCGACTTGCGGCGACTGCTGGCCCAACTGCACTGCCAACGCGCACGCAGCCTGCCCGCCCAGCCCACCACGCCGGTGGTGGCAGCACTGCGCGAATGCCTGCGCCTGGACCCCAAACAAGTCGGCGCGGCGGCGAGTCTGAAGGCGCTTGGCGCCGCGCCACGTTGAGTCGAACGTCGCAGGTACGGGTGCATGCTGCACGCCGGTCATGCGACTTATCCTGCCCGTGGCGCGCTCCTCGGTCAAAACTGAATGGACACTGGCGACCGATCCTATTGACCTGCGGACAAACACCTGCTGATATTCGACCTCTGCGCTAGCGCACGCTGGCATCACCTTGCACAATTCGCCTATGCTGCCAAAGACACTTGCCCTGGTTGACGACGACGCGGAATTCACCGAGTACCTGGCCCAGCATCTGCGCGAGCGCGGGGTCCAGGTCAAGATTTACAGCGACAGCTTGCAGCTGCTTGGTGACGACCTCGCGTTTGGCTACGACTTCTACGTCATCGACCTCACGCTGCCCGGCATCGATGGCGTACAGCTCATCAAGGTGCTTCGTCAGCGCACCGACGCTGGCGTGCTGGTGATTTCGGGGCGCCCGGGCTCGCAGGTTTTTGCCGACGTGATGGTCGCTGGCGCCGACATGCATCTGGCCAAGCCATTGCAGTTTGAACAGGCCGAGCTGGCCATCGTGGCTGTGAACCGGCGCTCGGGCAAAACAGGCCTGCCGGAACTGACCTGGAAGCTACTGCGTGAACGCCAGGAGCTGGTGGCACCCGACGGCGCCCATGTCGCCTTGAGCGATGCCGACGTCACCGTGCTCGACTGCTTTGTGCTGGCCCAAGGTGAAACCGTCAGCCGCGAAGTGCTGCGCGCCAAGCTGGGCATGGACACCAACAGCGAGGCTGCTGACAGCCTGAACGCCGTCATCTACCGCTTGCGTCGGCGTATTGAGCGCGCCACCGAGCTGATGGTGCCGCTGCAGTCGCGATCGCGTGTGGGCTACGTCTTTCGCGCCCAGCTCAGCGCCAGCTGAGCGACGGTTGGCCGTCGGCGCGCAGCAAGCGCGCCACCTTTCAGTCCCCCGTCTGCGACAGCAGCATACGCATCACGGTGCCCTCACGCCCGGTGCTCAGCAGCGTCACGCTGCCGCCCTGAAGTTCAATGGCCCTGCGCGCAATGTGCAGGCCCAGACCGTGGCTGCCTTGCGTGCGGCCATTGGGCGGCTTGCGCGTGCTGCGTGCGCCGCGCTCAAACAGCCGCGGCAGCACCAGCGGGTCGACGCCCTGACCGTCGTCGATGACGTCGATGATCACGCCCAGAGGCGCGTCGCTGTCGGCCAGGCGCAGCTGCACGAGTTTGCGCGCGTGCGTCAACGCGTTGGCGATGAGGTTGCGCAAGCCCAGCCGCGTCAACGCCAGGTCGATCGCCGCCGTGCGCGTGCGGCTTTCGCGCAGCACGCTGACGCGGCCGCGTTCATGCGCCGGCATGTCGCCCACGACCAGGGCGATGAGGGTGTCGAGGTCGGTGTCGGCGCGCTCGGGCGCGGCGTCCACCGCCAGCAAGAGCGATCCCGCCAGGATGTTGTCGACGCCGGCCTGCACACTGCCAATCACGTCTTGCGCGCGTGCCAGGCGCATGGAGGCGGCGGCCTGGCCCTGTTCGGCCAGCAGCGCGCTAGCACTTTGCAGTGCGGCCGAGGCGTTGTGCAGAGGCTGGCGCACCTCATGGGCCAGCACGTCGAGCATCTCACTGCGCTCACTCAGCAGGCCCTGCAAGGTGTTGGCGTGGCCTTCGATCTGCGAGCGCAGCGCCTGCTCGCGCTGCAGCTCGGCGGTGCGCGCCAGCACTTCGGTGACGTCTTCGACGACAGCCAAGGCGCGTTGCGGTGCGCCTCGCGCAGGCTCCAGGCAGATCGCCGAAAACAAGGCGTCGATCGCCCGCCCGTCGTGGCGCAACCAGCGGCAGGGTACGCGGTCCACACGCCCATGGCGCCAAAGCAGTGGCAAGGCATGCTCCCGCACATGCTGGCGCGAGGGTTCGTTCAAAAAGTCGGTCCACGGCTTGCCGACGACATGCTCGCGCGTATAGCCCAGCTGCATCAACCAGACATCACTGACCGAACTCAACAGGCCGTGGCTGTCGATCGACTGCAGCATCGCCGGCGTCTTCTCGTAGAGCAGGCGCAGCTGCTGGTTGCGCTCTTGCAGCGCCAGCTCAGCCTCGCGCCGCGCAGTGATGTCGGCCACCGTGCCGACATAGCCCTCCACCGTACCGTCGTCGCCGCGTAGGGCACGCGAGTTGGAGCGCACGTAGCGCGTTTCGCCGCTGGCGCGCTGCACGCGGAATTCCATCTCGAACTCGCCCGTGCCCGCAGCCGCCTCACGCCAGCGGCGCACCACCTCAGCTTCGTCTTGCGCATGCAAGGCGCGGGCCCAGCCGTCGCCCAGGCTTTGCTCAAGGGTGAGGCCATAGATGTCTTGCCAGCGTGCGTTGGTGTAGAGGCACTGCCCCATTGCGTCGGTCTGGTAGATACCCAGCGGCGATGAATCGGCCAGGCTGCGGAATTGACGTTCGCTGGCACGCAGTGCACGCTCCGCCGCCCGCAGCTCGCCGAGGTTGCTGACCAGGGCCACCATGCCGTCAACGCTGCCGTCG
>JANMMH010000066.1:0-13016 GCA_031373055.1 Rubrivivax sp.
GCTTGTGCCCACGCTGTGCCCACGCTTGTGTCGGCGTCATGGCTTGATATAACATGCGTTATAACAAGCTTCGAGGCGCCACATGCACACACTCAAAGTCACCCAGATCGGCAATTCCTTTGGCGTGATCCTGCCCAAGGATGTTCTAGCGCGGCTGAAGCTGAACAAGGGTGACACGGTCTATATGACCGAGACGCCCGATGGCTTTGCGCTGACGCCGCTGGACCCCGGCTTTGCCGAACAGCTGGACATCGGCCGCGAGTTCATGCGCGAGTACCGCGACACCTTTCGCGCCCTTGCGAAGTAGCGCCAAGTGAACTGGCGCTGGATCGACCGGCGGCTGCTCGTGCTGCTGCACGACGAGAGCCTGGCCGCGCACGGCGGCGCCAGTGGCCTGCGCGATGCCGGCTTGCTGGCTTCCGCGCTGGCGCGGCCCGAGAACCTGGCCGCCTATGGCCAGCCCGACCTGGCCGAGCTGGCTGCGTCGTATGCCTTCGGCCTGGCCAAGAACCACCCGTTCGTCGACGGCAACAAGCGTGCGGCCTTCCTCTCGGTGGGCTTGTTCCTTGGATTGAACGGACACCGCCTGACGGCCACACAGGCTGAAGCCACGGTTGCAGTGTTCGGCCTGGCCAGCGGCGAGATCGACGAGGCCACCTTCGCCACCTGGATCCGCGAGAGCATCGCGCCGCGCTGAACATGACCACCGCCCCCACCGCCCCCACCCCCACCATCGACACCACGCGCATCGACGACGTGCGCATCAAGGCCGTGCGCGCACTCGTCTCGCCCGCCGTGTTGCTTGAAGAGCTGCCCGTCACCCAGGCGATCGAAGACCTGGTCGAGCACACACGCCAGGCCATCGCGGCAGTGCTGCATGGCCGTGACGACCGCTTGATTGCCGTCATCGGTCCCTGTTCAATCCACGACCACGACGCTGCCATCGCGTACGCCACCAAGCTCAAGGCACTGGCCGATGAGCTGCGTGGTGAGCTCATCGTCGTCATGCGCGTCTATTTCGAAAAACCGCGAACGACGGTGGGCTGGAAGGGCTACATCAACGACCCGCGCCTGGACGGCAGCTGCCACATCAATGAAGGCCTGCGCCGGGCGCGCGAGCTGCTGCTGCAAGTCAGCGCGATGGGGCTGCCTGCGGGCACCGAGTTCCTTGACCTCTTGTCGCCGCAGTACCTGGCCGACCTCATTGCCTGGGGCGCCATCGGCGCCCGCACCACAGAGAGCCAAAGCCACCGCCAGCTGGCCTCGGGCCTGTCGTGCCCGGTGGGTTTCAAAAACGGCACCGATGGCGGTGTGCAGGTCGCGGCCGACGCGGTGCTGGCCAGTGCCCACCCGCACTCGTTCATGGGCATGACCAAGATGGGCGTGGCGGCGATTTTTGAGACCCGCGGCAACCCCGACGGCCACATCATCCTGCGCGGCGGCAAGGTGCCTAACTTCGGTGCAACGCATGTTGACGCGGCCTGTGCGGTACTCAAGAAAGCCGGCCAGCGTGAGCAGCTGATGATCGACTGCTCCCACGCCAACGCCGCCAAACAGCACCAGCGCCAGATCGACGTCGCGCACGACATCGCCACGCGCATTGCGGCTGGCGAGCGGCGCATCACCGGCGTCATGGTCGAGAGCCATCTTGAGGAAGGCCGCCAGGAATTGCGCGCAGGTCAAGCGTTAGCACCGGGTGTATCGATCACCGACGCCTGCATCGGCTGGGCCGACACCGAGCCGCTGCTGCGCGAGCTGGCAGCGGCCGTGGCCGCGCGCCGAGCGCACGTCTGACATGGCCCCGCCTTTCAAGATCCCGCGCTCGGTGTTGGTAGTGATCTATACGCCCTTGGGCGAGGTGCTGCTCATCGAGCGCGCTGACCACCCCGGCTACTGGCAAAGCGTCACCGGCTCGCTAGATGATGCACACGAAGCACTGACGCTGACAGCGCGGCGCGAGGTGGCCGAAGAAACCGGAATTCTCGAAGGTGAACTCGCTGACTGGGGCCTGGAAAACGTCTACGAGATCTATCCTCAGTGGCGCCACCGCTACGCGCCGGGCGTGACGCAAAACACCGAGCATGTTTTCGGCCTTTTGCTGCCCCACAAGCCGGCGGTGACGCTCTCGCCGCGTGAACATTTGCAGCATGCGTGGTGGCCGTGGCGTGAAGCCGCCAAGCGCTGTTTCTCACCCAGCAACGCCGAGGCGATATTGCAACTGCCCCGCTACCTGACGAACCTGGCATGAGCCGCAGCCACATCCGCCAAAGCTCGCTCGTGCCGCCCATGACCGGTCTGGGCTCGCTGCGCGTGGCCACCTACAACATCCACAAGGGCGTGCGTGGTTTCGGGCCGCGCAAACGCCTGGAAATCCACAACCTCGGGCTGGCTATCGAAGCGCTGGACGCCGACATCGTGTTCTTGCAAGAGGTTCGCCTTTTTCACACACGCGAAGCTGCGCGCTTTGACCGCAGCTCGTTTGGTTGGCCCGCACAAGGTCAAGCCAAATTTTTGGCGCCGGAAGGTTATGACGCGGTGTACCGCACCAATGCCGTCACGCGCTGGGGCGAGCATGGCAACGCCTTGCTGTCGCGCTGGCCGCTGGGCGACGTGGGTCACCATGACGTGAGTGACCACCGCTTCGAGCAGCGCGGCTTCTTGCACGTGCCGGTGCAGTGGAACGGCGTCACGGTGCATACCGTGGTGGTGCACCTGGGCCTGGTGCACGCCAGCCGCGTGCGCCAGGTGCAGCGCCTGGCCGAGTTCATCGAGCGTGAAGTGCCGCCTAACGAACTATTGGTGGTGGCAGGCGACTTCAACGACTGGGGTGAAAAACTCGACGCACCGATGCTGGACATTGGCCTGACACGCGCCGCGGCCGCGGCCGGCGGCGTCAACCGCAGCCTGACCTTCCCGTCGCTGATGCCGGTGTTTGCGCTTGACCGCTTCTATCTTCGCGGCCTGGATTGCCGCTCGACCATGGTGCCTCGTGGCGTGAGCTGGGCGCGCATGTCTGACCACCTGCCGCTGGTGGCCGAGCTGGACCTGCTGTGAACGCCGACGACAGCGACCCGCTGCCCTTCGCGCCAGCGCCGCGTTACGTCGGCGGCAACCAGCTGCGCTTGCTGCAAGGCGGTGACGCACTCTTCCCGGCCATGTGCGGCGCCATCGCGGCGGCGCAGCACGAGGTCTGGCTGGCCACCTACATCTTTCATCCGGATGGCGCCGGGCGCTGTGTGGCGGACGCGCTGGTGGCGGCCGCCAAGCGTGGCGTCGCGGTGCATGTGGTGGTGGACGGCTTCGGCGCCAAGGCTGACTTGCCGACGTTGCGCCAGTGGTTCGCTGTCGCTGGTGTGCGGCTCGAGGTCTTTCGCCCACTAGACCGCTGGTGGAGTTGGCTGCAACCGGGCCAGTTGCGCCGCTTGCACCAGAAACTTTGCGCGGTGGACTCAAGCGTGGCCTTTGTCGGCGGCATCAACGTCATTGACGACCGCTTCGATCTGAATCATGGCGTGTGCGAGACGCCACGCCTGGACTTTGCGGTGGAGGTCGCCGGGCCCCTGGCTTCGTCAGTGCAGAGTGCCACGAGAGCGATCTGGGTGCGCGCGCAACTGGGACATGGCTGGCGCGAGGAGGTGCGTTCGCTGGCGCGCAGCGCCGCACCCGTGGACGAAACCATGAAACTGCTGCGCCTCTTGCGCACGCGTGCCTCGGACCATGCGACGCCACCTGAAGCGCCGCAGCCCATGCGTGCGGCGTTCGTGGTTCGCGACAACTTTCGCCAGCGCCGCGCTATCGAGCGCAGCTACGTTGAGGCCATACGCTCGGCGCGTCAGCGCATCGACATCGCGGTGCCGTATTTCTACCCCGGGCGCGCATTTCGCCGCGCGCTGCGCCAAGCCGCGAGGCGCGGCGTCGCGGTGCGCTTGCTGCTGCAAGGCAAGGTCGACTACCGCATTGCCGGCATGGCCGCAAGAGCCTTGTACGACGAGCTGCGTGGCCACGGCATGCGCATCTTCGAGTACACGCCGGCCTTTCTGCACGCCAAAGTGGCGGTGGTGGACGAGCGCTGGGCCACCGTGGGCAGCTCCAACATCGACCCCTTGTCGCTGCTGCTGAACCTGGAGGCCAATGTCGTTGTCGACGACCCCGAGTTCACGCGCTCGCTGCTGCTGGCGCTGGACACCGCGATAGCCGCGTCGACCGAAATCCTGGGCGCACCGGCGGCCCGCGGTTGGCGCGGCCTGCTGCAACGCGGCGTGGTCGCCTGGTGCGCCAGCATCTACCTGCGCATGGCGGGCATCACCGGCCGCTATTGATCCTGCGTGGGCTCAGCACCGTAGCGGTTGACACCCTGCGTGCCACGCAAGAACCCGTTCTCGACCAGCGCCCATAACCACCCAAGTACGGGCACAAGCACCATCAGCACCCACCACGCCGACTTGTCGCGGTCGTGCCAGCGCTTGGCCGATGTGGCGATGGCGGGCCACAGCAGCAGCAGGTTGATCACGTGCTCCGCGACCTCACGGCGCACGCGTGCAATACCCAGTAGCCCGTGCATCAGCGCGCCCGCGCCGATGAGCGCCAGCACGCCCCAGAGCCAGAAGGTGCGCCGCGCGATGCGCCCGCGTGGGTCGAGCAAGATGCGCCATGGCGGCATCGGTTCGTCAAACGCGGGGCTGGCGTTGCGGGCCGTCGAGGGTGGGGCGAGAGAGGACATGACGCAAGTATCCCGCGAGCGCGGCGCGGCGCTGCGCGACGCCACGTGCCTGATGCATGATCACCACGTTCGCCGCCTTGGCGTTCACCACGCCGCCAACCCCGCTGCCCCGAGAGCCCCACATGTCATCGACGCGACGCCGCACCGCACCCGCAGCCATCGACCTCGCGCTGCAAGGCGGTGGCTCGCACGGCGCCTTCACCTGGGGCGTGCTCGACCGCTTGCTGCAAGACGAGAGCCTTGTCTTCGACGGCATCTCAGGCACCAGCGCGGGTGCGCTGAACGCTGCCGTCATGGCCAGCGGCTGCGCGCAGGGCGGCCGTGAAGGCGCGCGCCAAGCCTTGCGTGCGTTCTGGCTTGACGTGGCCAGCGGCGGCGGCTGCTTCGGTAGCGTGCCGGTGCCGCCCAGCGTGCCCTGGGGTGCCTGGCCGCTGGCGGGCATGGCCGGCTTTTCGCTCGACCAGCACCCCATGTTTGCCTGGTTCAACCAGTTCGTGCGCGCCTTCAGCCCCTACCAGTTCAACCCGTATGACTTGAACCTGCTGCGCGACGTGGTCACGCGCCACGTCGATGAAGGGGCCATGCGCGCGGGCCCACTCGCACTCTTCATCACCGCCACGGCCGTGCGCACGGGGCAGGCGCGAGTCTTCAGCGGCGCCGAGCTCGGCATCGACGCACTCATGGCCTCGGCCTGCCTCCCGCAGCTGTTTCGCTCGGTCATCATCGACGGCGAGCCCTACTGGGACGGCGGCTACAGCGGCAACCCGGCGCTGTGGCCGCTGATCTACTACACCAAGCCGCTGGACATCGTGCTCGTGAAGATCAACCCGCTCGTGCGTCTGGAGCTTCCCGACACCGCGATGGAAATCGCCGACCGCGTCAATGAGATCACCTTCAACGCCGGCCTGGTGAGCGAAATGCGCGCCATCGCGTTCGTGCGCAAGCTGGTGAGCCAGGGCCACGTCGAAGCCGGCCACTACAAGAAGCTGCGCCTGCACATGGTGGCCGACGAAGAAGGCCTGGCGCCACTGCATCCGTCGAGCAAGCTCAACACCGAGCTCAGTTTTCTTGAAGCGCTGCACGCGCTGGGTGTCGCCGCCGCCGAACGCTGGCTGCGTGAACACCGTGGTGACGTCGGCAAGCGCTCGTCGCTAGACATCGAGGCCAGCTTTCTGGCGCCGCGTGAAGTGCGCGGCGCCGCACCCACGCCTTGACGTGCGCCGTCACCGGCCTGGCGTGGCGGATGCGGGCAAACGGCTGATTCGCGCGGTCGGTCGAAGACCTTGGGCCAGTGCCGTGCGCGCTGGCGAGGGCGTTGGGTATGGGGTTGCGCTCATGTCCTCCGTCGTCAGCTTTACCTCCTCCTCCCCCTCTACTTCGCTCAACCCCATCCCCAACGCCCTCGCCAGCCGTCATCTGCGCGGCGCTCCAACGAATCCGCGCGCCTGGACGCTGTTTCGAGCGACGGGGAGGGTCACCGGGTGGAGCGAAGTAAAGGGGGAGGAGGAGGCCGCAGGCCGACGACGGAGGACATGAGCGCAACCCGGTGATCCTCTCCGTCGCTCGCGCGCGGAGCCGACTGGAGTTCGGCGTTTTCTCTGATGCGATGCATAGATGCCAGCGCAAGTCCGAACGCTTCGATCTGCGCTGGAGACACCAAGCCCTTAGGCCGTTAGTCGCCAAGCCTTCAGAACTTGTACGACGCACCCAACGAGAACATGTTGGCGTTGACGCGCGTGTTGCCATTCACACGCGCGGGCAGGCGGTCGAGGTCGGCGTTGAGCGACCACTGCTTGCCCAGCGCGTAGCTCGCGCCCACGCCCATCACCGGCACGAAGGCGCTCTTGGCGGCGCCGCTGCCTGCGGTGTAGTCGGCAACGCCGCGTGCGTAGCCCACGCCCAGCCGCGCTTTCACGCTGACGGCGTCGAAACTTGTGCCGGCCACGCCAACAACGGCCACGCCCTGGCTGTGCACGGAGGCGGCAGCCAGTGAACCCGCAGCGTTCTTCACATTGCCTTGCGCGTCACCAAGTTTCCAGCCCATGACTTCAGCGCCGAAGGTCTTGTCGAGCTGCTTGCCGAAGTAGATCTTGCCGCTGCCGTTGGCATTGCGGTCGCAGGCCACGGCACCTGTGCAGTCCAGGCGGTAGTGGGTGGCGGCGCCGATGTTGGCGCCGACGTAGTTGTCGTCAGCAGCGTGTGCGCTGAAGTTGCTGAAGCTTAGGGCGGCGGTAGTGACAAGCAAGCTGGTCAAGGTTTTCTTCAAGGCGTACTCCATGGTGGTTCTTCGTCGTGCGGTGCGGCCGGGATGGCCGTGGTTCGACGCGGCGCAGTTTCACGAGTTCGCCCTCAAGGTGCCAGCACGGTGTACGAAGGCCAGGATATCGACGCGTGAGGTAGCAGAATCCGCTACCTCGCTCAACCCCCGGAACTTTCACCATGAGCTCACCTGAAGCCGTGATGCAGGCGCTGCGCGCCGAGCTGCGCGCCGCAGGCATCACCTACCGCAGCTTGGCCGAACGCATCGCCATGAGCGAGTCGAGCATGAAGCGCATGTTCAGCCAGGGGGACATGTCGCTGTCGCGCCTGGCGCTGGTGTGCAAGGCCGCAGGCATCACCATGGAAGACGTGTTGCGCCAGGCCGCAGACGCCGCGCCGCGCGCCGAAGCGCTGACGCTGGCGCAAGAGCGCTCGCTGATGGCCGACCCGCAGCTGCTGCTGGTGGCCATTTGCTGCCTGGGCCAGTGGACGCTGGCGCAAATCATTGACACCTACACGCTGACGCTGGCGCAGGCCGTGCGTGGCCTCACACGCCTGGACCGTTTGGGTTTGATCGAGCTCAAGCCCGGCAACCGCTACCGACTGCGTGTTTCACGCACGTTTCGCTGGCGGCCCGACGGCCCGGTGCAGCAGTACTTTCGCCAGCATGTCGTGCATGACTATTTCGGTGGCCGCTTTGACGGCGCCGGTGAAACGCTGCACGTGGTGCATGGCCGCTTGTCGTCCGCCAGCGCGCAGGAGCTGGTGCAGCGCATGCAGCAGCTCGGTAGTGAGCTCGCGCGGCTGCATCAAGACGACCAGCGCAAGAGCGAAGACGAGCGCGACGGCTACACGCTGCTGCTGGGCCTGCGCTCGTGGGAGTTCGCGGCGTTCACGGCGATGCGGCGCTGACGCCGGCCAAGGCTTGCTAACGTTTCACCAGTACGGGCCCAAGAACACATACACCGTGCTGCCCAACGCACTGGTCGCGCCCATGCCCAGGTAGGCTGGGCCAAAGCGCGTGTCGACCGAAATGAAGGCGCTGGCAGCAGGGCGCAACTTGGCCGCGCGGATGGCTTCGTTCTCGGCATAACCCGTGCCCAGCTCCAGCGACATGCCCGTGCGGATGGCGCCACCCAGCCCGGGCGGCATCTGGCCGATGCGCCGCGCCACCACGACGCGGCCAAAGAGCACGGTGGCACCCGTCACCGAATCTCGCGGCGCACCGGTCAGCCGCAAGAAGCCGCCCAGGCGCAGCGGCGCAAAGCCGCTGCGGCTCTTGGCCCATTCGCCGTAAACATGCCCGCCCCATTCGGCCAGGCGGATGGCCGACAGCCCTTGCACCGAGCTTTGCGCCAAGGTCGTGACGCTGCGACCCGGTGCCGGCGTGGACTGAAGTTGGGCCACGAACAGCGAGCCTTCGGTGGGGAAGGCCAGCGAGTTCAGCGTGTCGTAGCGCAGGCTGATGAAGCGCGTGGTCTCGGCAATGTCGCTCACGTCGGTGGCTGTCTCGGGCAGCAGCACGCGGCCGCGGCCCAGCGTGCGCAGCACGCCCGCGTGCAGCGAGGCGCGGCTGCCAAACTGGTAGCCCAGCGACGCCGACATCGACTGCGTGGTGACCGACGCGCGCGCCGTGCGCCGGCCGTCCACAAAGAGATCCAGCGGCTCGGTGTCGTACTCGGCGGTGGCCTGCGCAAACCACGGTGAGCCGGCGCTCAGCGGCTGCCACCACTGTGTACTCAAGGAGCGTGACGAGCCGATGCGTGCGATGGTGCGCAGCTCCCCGCCCCAGGGGTTGATCCAAGATAACAGGTGAAGTGCGCTGACGGTGATGCGGTGGTCGTCGCGAAAATCGCTCGACAGCTCCAGCCCCAGGCGCACGCGGCTGCGCGCGCCTTCGGCCTCGGTGGGCGTGATGGTCAGCTCGCGGCCCTGCGCGCCATCCACCATGCGCGTCTCCACACGCTCGAAGTCACCCCGGCCGAAGAGCCGCGCTGCCGCACGCTGGGCGCGTGCCATGGTGATGCCTTCGCCGATCTCCAAGCCCGTTTCAGCAGCCAGTGCGCGGCCGTCGGCGAAGGCCGTGCTTTTGACCTCGAGTTTGGCCAGCGGGCGCGCTAGGTCGCGGTCGGGGCGCGGCGCCAGGCGGGCGGCTTCACGCAGCGCGTACACCTCTTCAGGCGCTACCAGCGCGGCCAGGCGCGGCGCCATCGCCAACGCGGCGCGCTCACCGGCGCGCATGGCGCGCTCGGCGGCGTTGAAGTCGAGGAAGCCCATGCCGCGCAGCTCGGGCGCGATCAGCACGTCGTCCGCGCCTAGCTCCTTGATCGAGCGCTGCACGTTTTGTTCGGTCAGGATGTTGAGCATTTGCTGCGCCACACCCAGGCCGCTGGTCAGGCCGTCGGCCCCGGCTAACGGTGTACCGACGTTGACGGCGATGATGACGGTGGCTCCCATGGCGCGCGCCAGGTCCACGGGCAAGTTGCGCACCAAGCCGCCGTCGACGACGAGGCGTGATGTCTCGCCGTCCACCAGCCGCAGCGGCGCGAATACGCCGGGCACGGCCATCGACGCGCGCAGTGATTGAAAGAGCGGCGTCTCGGCGAGCTCTACCAATTCACCGGTCAAGAGATCGGTGGCCACGGCGCGAAACGGCAGCGGCAGCGCGCTCAAGGGCCGGGCCATCGCGTCGGCCGGCAAGAGCCGCGTGAGCACGACTTCAAGTTCGGCGTTGCTCGCGGCCGCAGGCGGCAGGCGCAGGCCGCTGCGGCCCAGACCGAACTCCAGCCGCGAGGGCAGGTCCAGGTCGTCTTCCTTGCGCCGAAAGCTCAGATCACCACGCTGCACGCGGTCGGCCACCACCGAGTCCCAATCGGTGCCACGCACGAACTGCTCCAGCTCTTCGACCGAGCGCCCGGCGGCATAGGCGCCGCCCACCACCGCGCCCATGCTGGCGCCGACGACGATGTCGACGGGCACGCGCATGTACTGAAGCGCGCGCAGCACGCCGACATGCGCAAAGCCGCGCGCACCACCGCCTGACAGCACCAACGCCACGCGTGGCCGCTGGGCCACGGGCTCCGCCGTTTGCGCATGCAGCGCGGGGCTTATCAGCAGCGGCAGGCTGGCAACTAACAGCAGAAGTGTGCGGATCATCGGTGAGCCAAGCTCGGTGCGGCAAGAGGGGCCATTCTTGCCCACGCATCGTGCGGTCATCCATCGCCTCTTAACATCGCCGCATGATGAAAAACCTCTGCATGGCCTTGCTCGCGGCCACCGCGTTGCACGCTGGCGCGCTTGAACTCAAACCCGTGACGGTGGCGCGTGGCCTGGCCAACCCCTGGGCACTGGCCTTCTTGCCTGACGGGCGCATGCTCGTCACCGAACGCGCGGGGCGGCTGCGTATCGTGTCGCCCGAGGGCAAGCTCAGCGAGCCACTGGCGGGCCTGCCGGCGGTGGCTACCACCGGCCAATGCGGTTTGCTCGACGTGGTGGTCGACCCCAAATTCAGCGAGACCGGGCTGATCTTTCTCAGCTTCGCGGAGCCGGCACCTGCCGGAACGTCAGGCAACAGCACGGCCGTGGCGCGCGCACGGCTGGAAGGCGAACGGCTGAGCGACGTGCGCACGATTTTTCGGCAAAGCCCGAAGGTGGCCAGCCAACTGCATTGCGGCTCGCGCATCGTCATGGCACGTGACCGCACGCTGCTCGTCGGCCTGGGCGACCGCTTCACGCGCAAAGACGACGCGCAGGGGCTGGACAACCACATTGGCAAGGTGGTGCGCATCGACATTGACGGCAAAGCACCCGCCGACAACCCCTTCGTTGGCCGCGCAGGCGCGCTGCCAGAGATCTTCAGCCTCGGCCACCGCAACGTCCAGGGCGGCGCGCTGCACCCGACGACCGGTGAAGCCTGGTTCAGTGAACACGGCCCGCAGGGCGGCGACGAAATCAACCTTGTCGAGGCCGGCAAAAACTACGGCTGGCCGTTGGTGACGTATGGACGCAACTACGGCACCGGCACGCGCATTGGCGAAGAGGGCCCCAAGGCCGGCTTTGAGTCGCCGCTCAAGCATTGGGTGCCTTTGTCGATTGCACCCAGCGGCATGGCCTTCCTGACCAGCGAGCGCTACCCGGGCTGGAAGGGCAGCCTCTTCATCGGCGCGCTGCGCGGCGAAGCGCTCGTGCGCCTGACGCTGGACGGCCGCAAGATCGTCGCCGAAGAGCGCTTGCTCGAATCGCGCAAAGAGCGCATTCGCGACGTGCGCCAGGGCCCCGACGGCTGGCTCTATGTGCTGACGGACAACGCCGACGGGCAGATCTTGCGCATCGAGCGTTGACGCTTGACCGCTGACGGTTCGCGGCAGCAGGCCGTCGCTTCGTCGCCTGGCATCCTGGCTTGGTCGCAGTGCGCTTGCCGCTCGCTCGCGCCTGCTTTAAGGTGCCGACCCTGTGCGTGGGCCCCAGGCCCCGCCCCTTGATTTGAATGCTGGAGTTTTCGTCATGTTGAGCAAGTTGGTTCCTGTGTCCTTGGGCGTGCTGGTGCTGCTGACGGTGTTGACGGTTGCCGGCTGCGGCCGTGGTGGTGAAGGCGGCTCGGCCGCAGCCAAGGTGGCCTCGGCGGCGTCACAGCCCACACTGCTGATCGCCCCTGAAGACCTGCGCACCGTGGCCGCCAGTGCGCGCGCCAGCGGCCCGGTCATCACCGGTTCGATCCAGCCTGAGCGCCGCGCCGACTTGCGCGCCGAGGTCTCGGCGGTGGTGCTGCAAGTGCTGAAGGGCAACGGCGAGGCGGTACGCCGTGGTGAGCTCATCGTGCGCCTGGACGACGCCAGCATCCGCGACAACCTGGCCTCGGCCGAAGAGTCCGCGCGTGTCGCGGGCCAGGCCTTCGAGCAGGCCGAGCGCCAGCTGCAACGCCAGAAGACCCTGCAAGCCCAGGGCATGACCTCGACCCAGGCGTCGGAAGACGCAGAGATGCGACGTAATAACGCCCAAAGTGACCTGATTGCGGCCAAGGCCCGCGCCGCCAGCGCGCGCCAGCAAATCACCCGCACGGAAGTGCGCGCACCGTTTGACGGCATCGTCAGTGAGCGCAAGGTGTCAGTCGGCGACACCGCCAGCCCGGGCAAGGAATTGGCCAAGATCATCGACCCGGCCAGCATGCGTTTTGACGGCCTCGTCTCGGCCGACCGCTTGAGCGAAATCAAGCTCGGCCAGCGCGTGAACTTCCGCGTCAACGGCTACCCCGGCGTTGACTTCGCCGGTGTCGTCAAACGCATTGACGCCGCCGCCAACGCCACCACGCGCCAACTTGAAGTGCTGGTGGCTTTCAGTGGCGACGCACCCAAGGTGGCCGGCCTGTATGCCGAAGGCCGTATCGAGAGTGGCAGCGCGCAAGTGCTGACGCTGCCCGAAGCCGATGTGCAACGCGCAGGCGATGCAGCGTACGCCTGGCGCGTCAACGGCCAGCAGCTGGCCAAGGTCACCATCAAGCTCGGTGAGCGCGACGAGCGCAGTGGCGACGTGCTGGTGAGCAGTGGCTTGGCGGCGGGTGACCGCATCTTGCGTCGCCCTGCCAGCACACTGGTGGACGGCCAGAAGTTTGAGTGGGCAGACATTGGCAAGCCCGTTGCCAAGCCCGCCGCCTCGGCCGCCTCGGCCACCGGAAAGTAAGCCATGTTCCTCTCCGACTTCAGCATCCGCCGCCCGGTGGCCACCGTGGTCATCATCATCGTCTTGATGGCGCTGGGCCTGCTCGCTTTGAAGAAGCTGCGCGTCAACCAGATTCCCGACGTGGAGCAGCCGGTGCTGGTGACCAACATCAGCTACCCCGGCGCCAGCCCCGACACGGTGGAGCGCGAAGTCATCAACCGCATCGAGAAGTCGCTGCTCAGCATCTCGGGTGTGGACGACGTGCGCCACAAGCTGCCCAGCGAAATCCGCGAACCCATCATCCAGCGCGTCGACCCGTCGGCCCAGCCCATCATGCAGCTGGCCTTGTCGGCCACGCAGCAAAGCCATGCCGAGATTTCGC
>JANMMH010000006.1:0-3793 GCA_031373055.1 Rubrivivax sp.
GTTGACGATGTCGACGACGCGGTCTGAGAGATTCAGCGAGACGCTGACGTCCGGGTGCTGGTCGATGAAGCTCGGCACGAGCGGTGCCACATGGCGGCGCCCGAAACCTGCCGGCGCGGTGATGCGCAGATGCCCGCTGGCCTTTACGCCGCCTTCGCTGACGCTGGCTTCAGCGTTGGCCAGGTCGGTAAGCAAGCGCTGACAGTCTTCGAGAAACGCGCTGCCTTCGTGCGTCAGCGTGATGCGCCGCGTGGTGCGCACCAGCAGCTTCACGCCCAGGCGCTCTTCCAGCGCGTCGATGCGTCGGCCAATGACGGCGGGCGCCACGCCCTCGGCGTGGGCTGCGGCTGTGAGGCTGCCTTTGGTCGACACCGAGGCAAAGGTTTCGATCTGCTTCAAGCGGTCCATGGGCCGCCACTATGCATCAAGCCGGCATGAATGCCTGACTTCCCAGCAGCTTAATAAGTGCTCAGGTATCGAATAGCCTCAAGGCATGAAACCGCGCGCAGTTCTGTTCGACGCCTACGGCACCCTCTTCGACGTCTACAGCGTCGCGCTGTTGGCCGAGCAGCTGTTCCCGGGCTATGGCGAACGTCTCAGCGTGTTGTGGCGCGACAAGCAGATCGACTACACGCGCATCACATCGATGAGTGGGCGTTACCGGCCGTTCTGGGAGATCACGCGCGCTGGGCTGCGCTTCGCGGCCGCTCGCCTGGGCCTTGAGCTGACGGGCGCGGCCGAAGAGCGGCTGATGAACCAGTACCGGCACTTGAGCGCATTCCCCGAAAACCACGAGGTGCTGAGTGAGCTCAAACGGCGTGGCGTGCCCACGGGCATCCTCAGCAACGGCGACCCCGAGATGCTGACTGTCGCGGTGAAGAGCGCGGGCCTGGCGCTGCTGCTAACGCACGTGTTGTCGGTACACGAAGTGCGCCGTTTCAAGACCGACCCCGCCGCCTATGCGCTCGGAACACAGGCGTTGGGCTTGGCCGCCAAAGACATCCTCTTCGTGTCCAGCAACGGCTGGGACGCCATCGGCGCCACCTGGTTTGGCTACACCACGCTGTGGGTCAACCGCACTGGCGCGCCGCTGGAACAACTCGACACCGCGCCCACGCGCACAGGCACCAGCCTGCGCGACGTGCTGGGCTTCTTTCCTTCCTGACTCCCCTTTGACTGCCACCACCATGACCTCAAGAACCACCCGCCACAGCCTGCACGTGGCCACCACCCTGCAAACCTTCATTGATGAAGAAGTGCTGCCCGGCACCGGCATCACGAGTGAACGTTTCTGGGCCGGCTTTGACGCCATCGTGCGCGACCTGGCGCCCAAGAACGCCGCGCTGTTGGCCGAGCGGGAACGTTTGCAAAAAGCGCTCGACGCCTGGCACCGCACCCACCCCGGCCCGGTGCGTGGCATGAAAGGCTATCGCCGCTTCCTCGAAAAAGTCGGCTACCTGGTGCCGGTGCCCAAAGACACCCAAGTCACGACGAAAAACGTCGACGCCGAATTGGCCAAGCAAGCCGGCCCGCAGCTCGTGGTGCCCATCACCAACGCGCGCTACGCACTCAATGCCGCCAACGCCCGCTGGGGCTCGCTGTACGACGCGCTCTATGGCACCGATGCGCTGCCCGAGACCGATGGCGCGCAACGCGCTGGCGCCTACAACCCGGTGCGTGGTGCGATGGTCATCAACTACGCGCGCCATGTGCTGGACCGCAGCGCGCCGCTCAAGCGCGGCTCGCATGTCGGCTCACGCGGCTACCGCGTGGAAGCCGCTGCGCTGCACGTCACGCTTGCCGACGGCAGCACCACCACGCTGAAGCAGTCAGCGCAACTCGCCGGTTATCAAGGCGAGGCGGCTGCACCCAGTGCCGTGCTGCTGGTGCACCATGGCCTGCATCTGGACATCCGCATCGATCGCAGCACGACCATCGGCGCGAGTGACGCGGCGGGCGTCAGCGACCTCGTGCTCGAGTCGGCGTTGTCGACCATCCTCGACCTGGAAGACTCGGTCGCCGTCGTCGACGCCGACGACAAAGTGCAGGCCTACGCCAACTGGCTGGGTATCCTCAAAGGCACGCTCACCGAAGAGGTTAGCAAAGGTGGCAAGACCTTCACGCGTGGCCTGAACCCCGACAGGCGCTACACGGCGGCCAACGGCAAAGACGAGGTGCGTCTGCACGGCCGCTCGCTGCTCTTCTTGCGCAACGTCGGGCACTTGATGAGCAACCCGGCGGTGCTGTGGGGCGACGGACAAGAGATCCCAGAAGGCATCCTCGACGCCGTGATCACCACCGCCATCGCCCTGCACGACCTGCAAGGCCATGGCGCGGGCGGCATCCGCAACAGCCGCACAGGCTCGGTCTACATCGTGAAGCCGAAGATGCACGGCCCGGCCGAGGTGGCGTTTGCTAGCGAACTCTTCGCGCGTGTCGAGAAGTTGCTGGGCTTGAAGGACAGCACCGTCAAGCTCGGCATCATGGACGAAGAGCGGCGCACCAGCGTCAACTTGAAGGCCTGCATCGCCGCCGCCGCCAGCCGTGTCGCCTTCATCAACACCGGCTTTCTGGACCGCACCGGCGACGAGATGCACACCGCCATGCAAGCCGGCGCCATGCTGCGCAAAGGCGACATGAAGGGCAGCGCGTGGATCCAGGCTTACGAGCGCAACAACGTGCTTGTCGGCCTAGAGTGCGGCCTGCGCGGCAAAGCGCAAATCGGCAAAGGCATGTGGGCCATGCCCGACCTCATGGCCGCGATGCTTGAGCAAAAAATCAACCATCCCAAGGCAGGTGCCAACACCGCCTGGGTGCCCAGCCCCACGGCGGCCACGCTGCACGCGCTGCACTACCACCAGGTGGACGTGTTTGCGGTGCAGAAGCAGTTGGAGAAGACCAACTACAACGCCGAGCGCGAGGCCTTGATCGAGGGCCTGCTGACCGTGCCGGTGGCGAAGAATGCGAAGTGGACCGACGCTGAAAAACAGCAAGAACTCGACAACAACGCGCAAGGCATCCTGGGCTACGTCGTGCGCTGGATCGACCAAGGCGTGGGCTGCTCCAAGGTGCCCGACATCCACAACGTCGGCCTGATGGAAGACCGCGCCACGCTGCGCATTTCAAGCCAGCACATGGCCAACTGGCTGCTGCACGGGGTCGTCACCAAAGCGCAGGTCAAGAGCACCTTGAAGCGCATGGCCAAGGTGGTGGACACGCAAAACGCGGGTGACGCGGCCTACCAAAACATGGCCGGTCGCTTTGACGAGTCGGCGGCGTTCCAGGCTGCGAGCGACCTGGTGCTGAAAGGCCTGACGCAACCGGCGGGCTACACCGAGCCGCTGCTGCATGCGTGGCGCTTGAAGGTGAAAGCGCGCAGGCTCTGAGCTGGCTGGGTCTGCTGCGCCAGCGTTAGGCCTCAGCTGCCGGTGAAACGCGGTTTGCGCTTTTCCATGAAGGCCGCCTGACCTTCCTTGTAGTCGTTGCTCTCGAAGCAGGCCAGCACGGCGCGCTCGGTGGCGGCGATGTCGCGCTCGCGCTCGTCCTTGAGCAACTCGCCGACCACCCGCTTGGCCGCGCGCACCGTGAGCGGCGCGTTCTCGGCGATGGCGCGCGCCATTTCGGCCACGGTCGTTTCCAGCGCGTCATTGGCGACCACGCGATTGACCAGGCCCATGCGCTGCGCCTCCTGGGCGTCGTAGTGGCGGCCGGTGAAAAACATCTCTTTGGCGTAGGCCGGGCCGATCAGGTCGACCAGTGGCTTGGCGCGGCCCATGCCATAGCCCAGGCCGAG
>JANMMH010000141.1:0-1856 GCA_031373055.1 Rubrivivax sp.
GCTGCTGGCCTTTGTCGTCAGTGCCAGCCTGGCCGGTCTGGCCGGCGCGCTGTATGCACACTTCATCGGCTTCCTGAACCCCGACGCCTTTGGCGTGGATCACTCACTCAACGCCATCCTGGCCGTCATCCTGGGCGGCAGCGGCACCCTGGCCGGGCCGGTGGTGGGCGCCTTTGCTGTGGTCTTTCTGCCCGAGTACCTGCGCGTGGCCGAGACCTACCGGCTGGTGATCTACGGCTTCATCCTCGTGGCCGCCACGATCTTCATGCCGCGCGGCCTGGTGCCTTTGGTGGCGCAAGGCCTGCGTGCGCTGATCGACCGGCTGAAATCTGCAGCACGATGAGCGTACTTACCGGCGAGGAGCAGCGTACCGTCGATGCGGCCCAGGCTTTTGTGGCCACGCACGTGCTACCGCTGGTCGAGGTGGGAGCGCTCGGACCTGCCCAGAGCCGCAGCCTGCACCTCGAGGCCGCACGTGCCGGCCTGCTGGGTCTTGAAGTGGCGGTGGACCAGGGCGGACAGGGCCTTTCCTTTGCCTGCAAATGGCGCGTGGCCGAAGTGTTGGCCGCCGCCGACTTCGGCCTCGCCATGGCGCTCATCAACAGCCACAACGTAGCTCATCACCTGGCCCGCGTGGCCACGCCTGAGCTGGCGCAACAGGTCGTGCCGGCCCTGTTGTCGGGCCAGCGCACCGGCTGCACCGCGTTGACCGAGCCGACAGCCGGGTCGGATTTTTCCGCCATCACCACCCTGGCCCGACGAGTCGGCGACGAATGGCAGATCGACGGCCACAAGACGTGGATCGTGAATGCCCAGCACGCCGAGGCGATGGTCGTTTACGCGCAGACCGAGGCCGGCAGCGGCGCGCGCGGCATCGCCGCCTTCTACGTGGACGGCACCCGAGCAGGCTTTGTGCGTGACAGTGCCGCCGACGGCAACACTGAAAACAAGGCCGCCCGCAGCATGGGGTCCGGCGGCTTCCAGTTGTTGGGCTACCGCGCCCGCGCCCACGAGTTGCTGCACCCACCGGGCCAGGCGTTCAAGGCCGCGCTGAACTCCATCAACGGCGCTCGGGTCTACGTGGCCGCCATGTGTTGTGGCATGGTGGCCGAATGCCTGCGGGTGGCCGCAGACTACGGCGCCACGCGGCACACCTTCGGCAAGCCCCTGCACGATCACCAAGGCTGGCGCTGGGTGCTCGCGGATGCGGCCATCGATCTGGCGGCGGCAAGGCTGTTGGTGGATGCCGCGGCAACGCACATCGGCGCTGGCGTGGATGCCCAAACCTCGGCGGCCCAAGCCAAGGTCTTCACCACCCGCATGGCCGGCCGGCACATCGCTGCATTGCTGCATGCCATGGGCGCCGAAGGCCTGCGCGAGCAACACCCGTTCCTGCGTCACCTGGCGGCGGCGCAAGTGGCGACGCTGACGGACGGCTCGACCGAAATGCTGATGGAGCGGGTGGCCAAAGACCTGCGCCACCCACCCTTGAGAGTCTGAGAGCCCTTCGTCCGGCAGCACCCACGACAGCCCCCAGCAACCCAAAAACAACCCACAAACAACCCGCGAGAACACGATGCGCGTATTCCAGATCGAAGGTGACTGGGGCATGGACCACCTCAAGCTGTCCACCCGCCCCGAGCCCAAGCCCGGCCCGGGGCAAGTGGTGGTGAAGATGACGGCGTCTTCGCTGAACTACCGCGACCTGGTGGTGCCCCTTCGAGGCTATGGCAGCCACACCGGCACCTTGCCTTTGATCCCGGTGTCTGACGGCGCGGGCGTCGTGGCCGAGGTCGGGCCGGGTGTGCGGCGCGTGGTGGTGGGCGACCGCGTCTGCCCCACCTACTTTCAACGTT
>JANMMH010000176.1:0-3354 GCA_031373055.1 Rubrivivax sp.
CATCTCGCGGCGCGACTGCTCACCTTGCACCAGCACGTTCAACTGAAAGCCTTGTGCCTGGGCGTGGTCGCGCAGGGCCTGGGCGATCTGCGGCAGCACGCGCAGGGTGGTCGTTAGCACGAAGGTGCGGCCGTCCAGCGCACCGGCCAGCCGCGCTGCGAGCGCGCCGACCGCCTGCAGGTGCGTGGCCTCGTTGGGGCGCGGAAATCCCTGCGGTATCAACAGCCTGGCGTGCTGGGCGTAATCAAACGGGCTGCCCAGGCGCAGGGTGGTGGCGTCTTCCAATCCACAGGCGCCGGTGAACCACGTCAAGGCATCGTCGTCGCCCAGCGTTGCCGAAGTGAAGACCCAGGCTTTGGGTGCGAGCTGGCGCTGTTCGGTGAGCATGTCGCGGATGTCCAGCGGCGAATCGAGCAGGCGCGCTTGCTGCGGCGAGAGGTCGATCCAGCGCACGCGGTCAGGGTCGACGTCGACCATGAAGCGCCGCGCCAAACCGGCCATGGTGCGCGCACGCGGCTCGCAGCGCGCCAGGTCAGGGGAGGTCTCTGCGACTTGCGCCACCGCCTCGGCGGCGGCCTCCAGCGCCAGCGCGAGCTCTTCCAACACAGGGTTCAAGGCGCCGTCTTTGGCGCGCTCATGCCAGTGCAATTTGATGACACCCCGCACCTCGCTGAGCCTGCCGGCGCAGGCCAACCGCAGCTCACGCGCGGCGAGTTCCACGCCAACGGCCAGCTCTTGCCAGGGCCGCAGGCCGCGCGCATGGGCGGCGCCGTTGGCCAGCAGGTCGCGCGCAAATTCAAGGCACTGCGCCGTGCCGAGCGACTGGCCCAGGAACTGCACACCGGTCTCCACCAGCTGGTGGGCTTCGTCAAACACCGCCACGTCCACCGTGGGCAGCAACTCGGCCACGCCCGAGTCGCGCAGCGCCATGTCGGCAAAGAAGAGATGGTGATTGACCACCACAAGGTCGGCCGCCATCGCCTCACGCCGCGCCGCCACGACATGGCAGGTCGCGTACTGCGGGCATTCGCTTCCCAGGCAGTTGTCGCGTGTGGACGTCACCAGCGGTATCACCGGTGAGCGTTCGTCCAGACCTTCAAGCTCGGCCAGGTCGCCGCTCTTGGTGCTTGGCGCCCAGGTCTCGATACGAGCGAGCAAACGCACGGCGAAGCGGTCGGGCAGGTGCGCCTGCTCACGCGCGAGCAGCAAGCGGTGTTTGCACAGGTAGCTGGCGCGGCCCTTGAGCAGTGCCGTGCGCACGACCACGCCGAGTGCCTCGCACAGGCGCGGCAGGTCGCGCATGAAGAGCTGATCTTGCAAGCCTTTTGTGGCCGTGCTAACCAACGCGCGCTGCCCCGACATGAGCACGGGCACGAGGTACGCAAAGGTCTTGCCCACGCCCGTACCGGCCTCGACCACGAGCGCACTGCGCTGCGCCAGTGCCTGGCAAACCTGCTCGGCAAAGCGTTGCTGCACGACACGTGCGCGAAAGCGCTCATCGCTGCGCGCCAGGGCTCCGTCGGCAGAAAAGGCCTGCGCTACTGCGTGGGCCAAAGGGATGTCGTTCAGGCGGGCTCCGGGGGTTGCATCTCGCCTTCGAGCCGCGCGATCACATCACGCAAATGCAGGCGTCTTTTCTTCAGACGGCGCAGCGTGAGCTCGTCGCCGGGGCGATCGAGTACGTTGCGGTCGATGAGCTCGTCAAGGTCGGCGTGCTCCATGCGCAACTCGATCAATCGGCGCTGCGGGGAATGCAGGTTCGTGTCCATTGCTGCACGCTTAGATTTGGCGAGCCGAGTTTATATTCAGAGCGATGCCTGCCACCCCAGCCTATCGCCTCAGCGCCGCCACTGGCTTGCATCGTGGCGACCGCGCGTACCAGCAAGACCAAGTCGAGATCACTCAGCACGAGCGCGTGCAAGGATGTGCGCTGGCGCTGGTGGCCGACGGCATGGGCGGCAAGAGCGGTGGCCGCAAGGCGGCTGACCAGGTGCTGCTGACAGCACGACAAATCTTCGACCGCTACGTGCCTTCGCAAGAAGACGCTGGTGAGATGCTGCGCCAGGTCGTCACCGAGTCGCACCTGATGATCAAGCTCACGGCGATCACTGCGGAAGAAGAGCCGCACAGCACGCTGTCGGCCTTCTTGATGTCGCCTGACTTGCGCTGTGACGTCGCGCATGCCGGCGATTCACGCGTGTACCACTTCCGCGGCCCCGAGATGCTGTGGCGCACCACGGACCACTCCTTCGTGCAACGTTTGGTCGACGAAGGCAAGATCACCGAGGAGGCCGCGAATTCGCACCCACAGTCCAACTTGCTGACCGGCTGCCTGGGTGCCACCACCGACCCGCCGCTGGCCTTGCACCACATCGAACGCCTGGAGTTCGGCGACACGATGATCACCTGCAGCGACGGCCTCTGGCACTACTTCACCCCGAAGGAAATCGGCGCCATCCTGCACGCCCTGCCCCCGCGTGAAGCGGCAGAGATGCTGGTGTCCAAGGCTCGCCAGCGCGCGCGTGGCGGTGGCGACAACCTGTCGCTGGCGCTGGTGCGGATCGACCCCTTGAGCTGAGCTCAACGTCGCGGCGGTGCCGACGCCGGCACGCTGGCCGGCACAGGCAAGGGCGCGGCCTTCTTCTGCGCGGCGGTGTTGGCCTTGGTCTCTTCAGCCTTTTTCAGTTCACGCGCCTTGATGCGCTCGCGCGTGGCCTGCGCCTCACGTTGGCGTTTGGCGCTGTCGGCAGCACGTTGCGCCGCTTGTGCGGGCCCGCCGTCGAGGGCAGACGATGCTGGCAGCGCTGCTCGGGGCGGCGCAGTCGCTGGCGCGGCCGGGCGTGCTGCGCTGGCTCTGGCGGCCGGCGGCGGCGCCGACGCCGCGCGTGCAGCCAGCCGGCTTTGCTTCTCGGCGACTTCACTGCGGCGTATCGCGGCGCGCTGCTTGCGTTCGGCGTCGTCGATGGCGAGCTCTTGCTCGCGTAGCGTGGCCAGCTCTTTGCGCCGCTGTGCGGTGGCCGCGTCGACGCAGGGTGTCACGACAAACCGTTCGCGGCAGGCGGCCTCGGCGGCGCGGAAGCGCGCATCGGCTGCGGCCCTCTCAGCGGCGATGCGCTCGCGCGCGGTGTCGGCCGCCGCAGTGGTGGCGGAGATGGGGCCGCACCACACCAGCGTTAGCAGTACGGTGAGCAGGGCAAGAGGGCTAAGGCGCGTCATGTCAAGGCAGTGTCCACCACGCGCCGCTCCAGCGCCAGGAATTCGGCCGAGCGCATCTCGGCCAGACGCGAGCAGGTGCGCGGGAACTCATGCGCCAAGGGCCCTTCGGTGTAGAGCTGCTCGGGCGGCACGGCCGCC
>JANMMH010000191.1:0-25955 GCA_031373055.1 Rubrivivax sp.
ACCCATCGCCTGGCGTTACCCCTTCATCGAGCTGCTGACGGCCGCGCTCTTTGGCCTCATCGGCTGGCGCCTTGGCGCCGTGCCCTTGGCTTTGATGTGGTGCGCCGTGGCTGCTGTGCTGATTGCGTTGGCGGCGATCGATTGGGACACCACGCTCTTGCCCGATGCGTTGACGCTGCCCCTGCTATGGGCGGGGCTGGTCGCTGCGGCCCTGGGCTGGCTGCCCGGTCTCACCCTGCCCGACGCGCTGGCGGGCGTGGCCGCCGGCTATCTTTCGCTTTGGTCGGTGTACTGGCTCTTCAAGCTCGTCACGGGCAAAGAAGGCATGGGCTACGGTGACTTCAAACTGCTGGCGGCGCTGGGCGCCTGGCTTGGCTGGCAGGCTGTCCTGCCCATCGTGTTGATCGCCTCGGCCATTGGCGCCGTGGTCGGCTTGGTGATGAAGGCCAGTGGCTCGCTGCGTGAAGGCCGCTTCGTGCCCTTTGGCCCGTTCCTGGTGGGTGGGGGCCTCTTGGTCATGCTGGTCGGCGTGCCGCGTGTCATGGGCTGGATGGGTTGGGCTTAATCGCTTCGAGCACCGTGCGAACGATTGGCCTCACCGGCGGCATCGGCAGCGGCAAGAGCACGGTCGCGTCCATGCTGGTGGCGTGCGGCGCGGTGCTGGTCGACACCGACGCCATTGCGCGCACGCTCACCGCCCCGGGCGGTGACGCCATCGCCCCGCTTGCACAACGGTTTGGACCGTTCATCCTCGGCGCGGACGGCGCACTTGACCGCCAGCGCATGCGTGAACTGGCCTTCGGTGACATCGCCACCAAAGCTCAGCTCGAAGCTGTGCTGCATCCGATGATCGGGACGGAAGCCGCGCGCCAGGCCTTGGCGGCTGCGGGCCACGTCATCGTCTTCGACGTGCCGCTGCTGACCGAGTCGTCACATTGGCGCGCACGCGTCGAGCGTGTGCTCGTGGTCGACTGCGACGAGGCCACACAACGCCAGCGCGTGCTGCAGCGCCCGGGCTGGACCGAGGAGGCCACAGCGCGCGTGATAGCGCAACAGGCCAGCCGTGCGCGCCGCCGTGCCATCGCCGACGCGGTGATCTTCAATCAGGGCGTCGGCCTGGACGCGCTGGCGCTGCAAGTCCACGCACTTTGGGCGTTATGGCAGCAGCCACACGACACGCTGTGGAACAATGCGCCGCAGTCTGCCCCGCGCTGATGCGCGATCTGCCGAAAGCTGCCTCGCCTTGGTTCTGTACGAGTACCCCTTTAACGAAGGCATCCGCACGATGTTGCGGCTCGAGCACCTCTTCGGCCGCCTGGGCGAGCTGGTGCAACGCGACGCGGCGATGGACCACCACTTCGCACTGGCCACGATGTTCGAGATCATGGACGTCGCCTCGCGCGCCGATCTGAAGAGCGATCTACTCAAAGAGCTCGAGCGCCACAAGACGCAGCTGATGAGCTACCGCGGCCACCCGAGCATTGCCGCCAGCGTGCTCGACGAAGTCATCGGCCGTGTCGAGCACGCCTTCAACGGCCTCAATCAGCTCGCCGGCAAGGCCGGCCACGCGCTCACCAGCCACGAGTGGCTGATGAGCATCCGCAGCCGCATCAGCATTCCCGGCGGCACCTGCGAGTTCGACCTGCCGGCCTACTTTGCCTGGCAGCAGCATGCGCCAGACCAGCGCCGTGCCGACTTGCAGGGCTGGATCCAGCAGCTGGCGCCGCTGGGCGAAGCCATCCGCGTGCTGATCGGCCTCTTGCGCGACAGCGGCACGCCCCAGCGCATGGTGGCCGTGGCCGGCCACTACCAACAAAGCCTGCCGCAGGGCCGCAGCTACCACCTCATGCGCGTGCGCTTCGACGCAGGCGACGGGCTGGTGCCCGAGATCAGCGGCCATCGATTGATGGTCTCGGTGCGCATGATGAAGGCCGATGGCGAAGGCCGTTTGCGCCCGGCCTTGCTCGACACCGCGTTCGAGCTGACCTTGTGTTCCTGAGCTTGCGGCGATGCAGGTCCCTTGCCCCCATTGCCACGGCCCGGCCGAGTATTCGCCGGCCAATCACTACCGACCGTTTTGCAGCGAGCGTTGCCGTCAACGTGACTTTGGCGCCTGGGCCAGCGAGCAGTTCCGCTTGCCCGTGGTCGACGCCAAAGACGACGCGATGAGCGACGGCCCGCCTCCTGAATTGCACTGAACTCGATGGCTCGACCCAGCGTCATACGTGCGAGCGACGCTGCGGCCTTGATCCGCGACGGCGACACCGTCGTGTGCGCCGGCTTCGTCGGTGCCGGCCACGCCGAAGCCGTGACCTCGGCGCTGGAGCGCCGCTTCCTGCAAAGCGCCTCGCCGCGCGACCTGACGCTGGTCTACGCCGCCGGCCAGGGCGACCGCCTACGCAAAGGCGTGAATCACTTCGGCCATGCCGGCCTGGTGAAGAAGGTCATCGGCGGGCACTGGATTTCGGCGCCGCGCCTGGGCCAGCTGGTGCAGGACAACGCCATCGCCGCCTACAACCTGCCGCAAGGCGTCATCACCCATCTCTACCGCGCCATCGCTGGCGGCAAGGTCGGCGTCATCACGCCGATCGGGTTGCACACTTTTGTCGACCCACGGCGGGGTGGCGCCGCACTCACGCCGTGCAGCCCCAACGACGTCGTGCAGCTCATCCACGTCGGCGGGCGCGAACAATTGCTCTACCCAAGTTTCCCCGTGCACGTGGCGCTGATCCGCGCCACCACGGCGGACGAGCACGGCAACCTGTGCACCGAACACGAACCTTTCCACCAGGACTTGCTGGCCATCGCGCAGGCGGCGCATAACAGCCAAGGTGTGGTGATTGCGCAGGTCAAGCGCATCGTGCCGGCGGGCACGTTGGACCCCAACCTCGTGCGCGTGCCCGGCATCTTGGTCGACCACTTGGTGGTCACCGAAGACGTTGACGACCACTGGATGACCTTCGGCGAATTCCACAACCCGGCGTACTTGCAGGGCGGGCCTTTGCCGGCGCTGGTGGCGCCAGCCGAGGAAGCACCGCTCGACGCCCGACGCATCATCCAGCGCCGCGCCTTGCTCGAACTCTGCGCGCTGCGCTCGCCCATCGTGAACTTGGGCGTGGGCATGCCCGCAGGTATCGGCCAGGTGGCACGCGAAGAGGGCTACCAGGACTTCACGCTGACGGTGGAGGCAGGCCCCATCGGCGGCATCCCGGCCGACAAGCTGAGCTTCGGCGCCAGCGCGTACCCCGAAGCCATCATCGACCACGCCGCGATGTTCGACTTCTATGACGGCGGTGGCCTCGACATCGCCTTTCTCGGCCTGGCCGAATTCGACCCGGCGGGCAACGTCAATGTCAGCCGCTTTGGTGATGTCGTGGCCGGTGTCGGCGGCTTCATCAACATCACGCAGAGCACGCAGCGTGTGGTCTTCATGGGTGCCTTGATGGGCGGCGGGCTGGTGGTGCGTGGTGTGGACGGGCGCCTGGTGATCGACCAGGAAGGCCGCGTCCCGAAGCTCGTCGCGCAGGTGCAGCAGCTCTCGTTCAACGGTCCCTATGTGGCGGGCATGGGCCGCCAGCTGTGCTATATCACCGAGCGTGCGGTGTTCGAAATGCGAGGCGATCGCCTGACCTTGATCGAGGTCGCACCCGGCATCACGGTGCAAGACGTACTGGCGGTGACGGGCGCGGCAGTGGCCGTCGCGCCTGATGTGAAACCCATCGACGCACGTGTCTTCACGCGCGCTCCGATGTTCGCCCGCGCTCGCTAGAACGCGTAGTTGACGGCCATCTTCATGAGCGGCGTCAGGCGCATGTCGCGCAGTGCCGCGTCCAGGCTTTGGTGGCCCAGTAAGGCGCGACCGAGGGGCATGGAGCCTGACGGGCTTTCGGCGACGAGGCCGATGTCGGCGCTGAGCGTCCAATTGCCCGTGACCGACAAGCCGGCGTAGCCCAGGCCAAGGTAGGGCACAGCACCCGTGGTGGCGCCGGACGGGCCTACGTGGAGCCCTGCGCCGGTAGGCCGCGTGCTGAGCATCAAGCCCGAGCTGGCGCGCAGGCTGCCGTGGCGTGGCTGCCAGCCCGGAATGCTGAAGTAGTAGTCGCCGAGCAGCAGGCTGCTTGTCGGTGCGTCACGCCGCGCGTTGAGGTCCACGCCAGCCCGCCAGCCGGTACTCGGCAGCGGTGTCGTCAAACGCAGATGCCGCGCCTGCCACGACGGCCAGGCAGGGTCGCCCTTGCCGACGGCGAGGCCTTGGGCCTGCGTGGCGGCCGAGGCCAATGTGAAGAGCATGGAAGCCGCGACAAGTCCGATTCGCATCATCTGCAACTCCTGTCAGCTCGACAATGGGTCGTGCCACAGGGCCATCATGCGCCGCGAATCATCGCCGTGGTGTTGCAGAAGGCGGGGTTGGCGTAACTTAGACACCGAAGACGTTGTGTCTTGGCGTCGGTGCGTCACTGCAACTGTGGTTCAAGGCCAACGGCCACCCGTGCAGCGCGGCAGGCCAGCAAGGTCGATCTTCGTCGCAATGTCGACAAAGCCTTGCGCCCGCAACAACTCGGCGACGGCGCCGGCCTGGTCGTAGCCATGTTCGAGCAGCAGCCAGGCACCGGCATGTAAATGGCCGCCGGCCCCAGTGGCGATGGCATCAAGCGCGGCCAGACCATCGCCACCTGGCGAAAGTGCCGACAAGGGCTCGTGGCGCAAGGCCGGCAAATGCGGGTCGCCGGCGGCAATATAGGGTGGGTTGCTTACGACGACGTGAAAGCGTTGGCCTTGCAGCGCTTGCCACCACGAGCCGCGAGCGAAGTCAACGCTAGCGCCCAAGTTGAGTGCGTTGGTGCGCGCGACGTGCAACGCCACTTCGCTGTCGTCGGTGGCCGTCACCACGGCCGACGGCCACGCCGACTTCAAGGCCAGCGCGATGGCGCCGCTGCCTGTGCCTAGGTCGGCCAGCGCGGGCCGCAGCCAGGCCGCAGCGTGCTCGCGCAAAACGTCCAATGCCCACTCGACCAGCGTCTCGCTTTCCGGGCGCGGCACCAGCACGGCCGGGTTCACGCGCAGGCGCAAGCCGCGGAATTCACGCCAGCCGGTCAGGTAGGCCAGGGGCACGTCATCGGCGCGGCGCGCCAGGTCGACCTCAAAGGCCCGCGCCACGCGCTCATCGAGCTCGGCATCGTCATGCGCAATGAGCCAGCTGCGCTCTCGTTGCAGGTGAAAGGCCAGCAGCAGCTGCGCGTCCAGGCGCGCCACGCCCAAGCCTCGCGCCAGCGCTAGCGCTTGAGCGACATGCATCAGGCGCTGCCCGCTTCCAACTGTGCCAACTGCTCGGCGGCACGCGCGGCCTTGAGCGCGGCCACCACGTCGTCGAGCTCGCCATCCATCACGGCGCCCAGCTTGTACAGCGTAAGGTTGATGCGATGGTCGGTGAGCCGGCCCTGCGGGAAGTTGTAGGTGCGGATGCGGTCGCTGCGGTCGCCGCTGCCGATCAGCCCCTTGCGCGTCGCGGCTTCTTTTGCGGCGCGCTCGCTGCGTTCTTTCTCACGCAGCCGCGCCACCAACACGGCCATGGCCTTGGCCTTGTTGCGATGCTGCGAGCGGTCGTCCAGGCACTCAGCCACCAGGCCTGTGGGCAGGTGGGTGATGCGGATGGCGCTGTCGGTCTTGTTGACGTGCTGGCCGCCGGCGCCGCTGGCGCGAAAGGTGTCGATGCGCAGCTCGGCCGGGTTGAGCTGCACTTCTTCCGCCTCATCGGGCTCGGGCATCACCGCCACCGTACAAGCGCTGGTGTGGATGCGGCCCTGCGACTCGGTGGTGGGTACACGCTGCACGCGGTGGCCGCCCGACTCGAAACGCAGCTGCTCGTAAACGCGCTCGCCTTGTACGCGCAGCACCAGCTCCTTGTAGCCACCAAGCTCGGCGTCGCTCTGACTCATGACCTCGACCTTCCATCCCTGGCGCTCGAAGTAGCGCAGGTACATGCGCGCCAGGTCGCCGGCGAAGAGCGCCGATTCGTCACCCCCGGTGCCGGCGCGGATCTCGACAAAGGCGTCGCGCTCATCGTCGGCGTCACGCGGCAGCAGGGCGGTTTGCAACTCGGCTTGCAGGCGGGTGAGGTCGCTTTGCGCCTCGCTGATTTCTTCACGCGCCATCTGCGCCATCTCGGGGTCGGCCAACAGGGCTTGCGCGCTTTGCAGGTCGCGGCTGCGTTGCTGCCAGCGTTGATAACGCACAACGATAGCGGACACCTCGGCCTGCTCGCGCGACAAGGCACGCCAGCGCTTCATGTCGGCGGCGATGCTCGGGTCGGCCAGGTTGGCGTCGAGCTCGCTCAGGCGGAACGCCAGGCGGTTGAAGCGGTCTTGAAGGATGGGGTTCATGCGGCGAGTGCCACCACGGCCCGCCGCATCGCGACAGCCCCGGCGGTGTGTGGGGTTAGCTAACGGCCCGAGCCGTCGGGAAAGCGGGTGCTCTGGCGCAAGAAGAGGCGCTGCACCGTCTCGGCGAGTTGCTCGCGCTCTTGGCCGTCGCTGCCGTGCAGCTCGGCGAGTGTGCCGTGCAGCATCTTGTGCGTGATGCCGCGGGACAGCGCTTCCAGCACGGCTTCGATGGGCTCACCACGCGTGAGCATCTTGCGCGCACGTGCCATCTCGGTGGCGGCCCAGTCGTCGGCCTGGCGGTGCAGTGCCTGGATCAAAGGCACGCTGCCGCGTTGCTCTAACCAATGCGAAAAACTCAACACGCCAGCGTCGATGATGGCTTCGGCCTGGGCCACGGCAGCCTGGCGCTTGGCGCCCGCTGTCTGCACCAGCGCCGAGAGATCGTCCACGGTGTAGAGGTAGACGTCACCCAGCTGCCCGACTTCAGGCTCGATGTCGCGCGGCACGGCCAGATCGACCATGAACATCGGGCGGTGCCGGCGCAGCTTCAAGGCGCGCTCGACTGCACCCAGGCCGATGATGGGCAGTGAGCTCGCGGTGCACGAGATCACGGCGTCAAATTCATGCAGCTTGCTTGGCAGGTCGGCCAGACGCAGCGTGCGCGCGCCGAACTTCGAGGCGAGCTTTTCACCACGCTCAAGTGTGCGGTTGGCCACGCACATGGACTTGGGCGTTCGCGCGGCGAAGTGTGTGGCCACGAGTTCGATCATTTCGCCAGCACCCACGAAGAGCAGGTGCGTCTCGCGCAGGTCTTCAAATAGTTGCGCCGACAGCCGTACCGCCGCCGCCGCCATGCTGATGGAATGCGCGCCGATCTCGGTGCCGCTGCGCACTTCTTTGGCCACGGAGAAGCTGCGCTGAAAGAGCTGGTGAAGCGTGCTGCCCAGCGTGCCGGCGGCGTCGGCCTCGCGCACGGCCTGCTTCATCTGGCCGAGGATCTGCGGCTCGCCCAGCACCATCGAATCCAGGCCCGCCGCCACACGAAACGCATGGCGCGCAGCGTCGCGGTCTTCGCGCACGTAGCTGTGGTCGCGCAGCGTCGCGCGCGGCACGCCGCCGGCGTCGGCCAGCCAGTCCAGGGTGGGCGACACCAGTTCACGCGCGTGGCGAGGGTCGGCCGCCAGGTAGAGCTCGGTGCGGTTGCAGGTGGAGACGAGCGCGGCTTCGGGCGCGCGCTGCTGCAAGCTTTCGCGCAGGCCACGCAGGGCAGGGGCGAGTTGCTCGGGCCCAAACGCAAGCCGCCCGCGCAGGTCCAGCGGGGCGGTGATGTGGTTCAGGCCAAGGGCGAATACGCTCACGGTGCGATTGTAAGATTCGCGCCGCTCACGCTGGTGCGCGCGGCCACCGTGGTCGAGCCGAGCAGAGCCCACGCAGCTGACTTGCATCAAACCAATGGGACCGCTCGACGCACTTTGGCACCTGGGCGGCTTCTTCGCGATGGCCTTGCTGGCCGGCAGCATCGTCGCTGTGCTGGCCAAAGCGATGTGGCGGCGCGAGCTCACTACCGTGCCACTTTGGCAACTTGCGGCCTACACGACGGGGGCCGGCTGCATCGTCACCTTGGCCGGCCTGCTCATCAGCGGCCGCGACGGCCGTATGGTCACCTACGCCGCGATGGTGCTGGCCAACGCGCTCACGCTGTGGTGGCGTGGCTTTGGGCCAGGGCGCCGGGAGCCACGCACTCGCTGACGCCGTCCATCAGCACGGGCGTGCCGCGAAGCGAATGTGGCAAAGCCTCGGTGATCACGACGTCGATCATCTGACCGACGAGCCGGCTGGCATGGGGCCCGCCGTCAAAGTTGACCTTGCGGTTGCACTCCGTGCGGCCCATCAGCTCCAGCGCGCTCTTGCGTGAGCGCCCCTCCACCAGGATGCGCTGCACTGTGCCGACACGCGACTGCGCGATGCCGCGCGCATGCGCTTCGATGGTGGCCTGCAACTGCTGCAAACGCTTGAGCTTGACCGTCTGCGGCGTCTCGTCTTGCAAGGCCGCCGCCGGTGTGCCCGGGCGTGGGCTGTAGACGAAGCTGAAGGAGCTGTCAAAGCCAACGTCGGCAATGAGCTTCATCATCTTCGCGAAGTCGTCTTCGGTCTCGCCGGGGAAGCCGACGATGAAGTCGCTGGACAGGCTGATGTGTGGCCGCACCGCGCGCAGCTTGCGGATCGTGCTCTTGTATTCCATTGCCGTGTAGCCACGCTTCATGGCCATCAAGATGCGGTCGCTGCCGTGTTGCACGGGAAGGTGCAGGTGGTTCACCAGTTGCGGCAGTTTGGCGTAAACGTCGATCAGGCGCTGCGTGAATTCATTGGGGTGGCTGGTGGTGTAGCGCAAGCGCGCGATGCCGGGGATGTCGGCCACGTACTCCAGCAGCAAGGCGAAGTCGGCGATCTCGGCCGTGCTGCCCATGGCGCCACGGTAGGCGTTGACGTTCTGCCCGAGCAGGGTGATCTCTTTGACGCCTTGCTCGGCCAGGCCCGCCACTTCCACCAGCACGTCGTCCAGCGGTCGGCTCACCTCTTCGCCGCGCGTGTAGGGCACGACGCAGTACGAGCAGTATTTCGAGCAGCCTTCCATGATCGACACGAAGGCGCTCGCACCTTGCACGCGCGCCGGCGGCAGGTGGTCGAACTTTTCAATCTCGGGGAAGCGGATATCAACCTGCGGCAGCTGCGTGGCGCGCTGCGCGTTGATCATCTGCGGCAACCGGTGCAGCGTTTGCGGGCCGAACACCAGGTCGACATACGGCGCGCGCTCGACGATGGCCGCACCTTCCTGGCTGGCGACGCAGCCGCCCACGCCGATCAGCACGCCCTTGGCTTTGAGATGCTTGACGCGACCGAGATCGCTGAAGACTTTCTCTTGCGCCTTCTCGCGCACCGAGCAGGTGTTGAAGAGGATGAGGTCGGCCTCGTCGACGTTGCTCGTGGCCTCATAGCCCTGCGCGGCATGCAGCACGTCAACCATCTTGTCCGAGTCGTACTCGTTCATCTGGCAACCGAAGGTGCGAATGAAGACCTTCTTGCTCACAGCCTGCTCGCTCATCGCTTGCTCCAGCTCTGGCCCACGGGGTCGAAGACCCAGCTGCGTGCTTCGTCCAGGCTCTTCGGCCAGGGCCGGCGTGCCAGCTCTTGCGGCGTTAGCACCCAGACGTCGAGCAGCATGCCGTTCGGCTCGATCGTGTAGTGCACGACAACGCGGCGATCGACCATCGCCCCGGACATCGCCAGCATGTTGCGCTCATCGCGTATGCGCGCACCGGGCGCCAGGCGCGCGGGTTTGCCGTCGATGCTGAGGTCGGGCGGCTGCACGATCAGCATCTCACCACGCAAGGCATGGGCGGGGAAGTTGCGCTGGGCCAGCGCGGGGGCGGCCAGCGCGAGGCAGGCGATCGAAAGCAGAGCACAGCGAAGCATGGTGTAGATCCAGTGGCTGTGAAGTGGAATCGCCCAAGAACAACTAGTCGATAGCCTGGGGCGGCAGTGGCGAGCGTTGGGCTCGCGGGGCGCGAGTTTAGCGGGCGCGCGCTATTTCTCGAACTTCACCAAGTCGCTCGGGCGCACGTGCAGCCGCGCCAGGCACTCGCCTTTGGCCTCGGAGAAGCGGTTGAGCTCGGCCATGTCACAGCGGTCACCCCCCGAGACTTTCAGCGTGGCGATATCGGCACAGGCAATGCCGTCAAAGCGCAGCTGGCGCCAACGCGAGTCGCCCGGGCGGATGAGCTCAAACCCGACGTTCTGCGAGAGGTACACCACGCCGTTGGCGCGCGTCACCGTGAAGTCGGGAACGATGTTGCGGATTTCATAGGGCAGCGTATTGGTCACGGTGAACTCGAAGGTGCAACTGCCCGGCGCTTCGATGCGCCTCGTGAGTACGAGCTCGGCTTGCGGGGTCGCCTTGGCGTCGGCTGCAGGTTTGGCGTCGACATAGCGCCAGGTGCCGTCGTCCTTGAGCAGGATCCGTTTGCCTTGGGCATCGCTGAGTTCGAAGTCGGCGCGCGCCGCTGGCAGCGCGGCGAAGGTTAGCGCCATCAGTGCCAAGCCGCTTTTCAGGCTTGCACGCTTCGCGGCAGAAAATCTCATCGCATGCACCTCGTTGGCTTCATTGCCGACGGCGAATATAGCCTTGGCGCAGCGCCGGCAGGGTGACTGAAGTCGCACGGAAAGCCAAACGGAACAGCCACCGGCGTGGGTCTCGCGGGTGGCTGTCGTGGTTCGATGACTTGGTGGCGCTTCAGGGATTTGAACCCCGGACCTGCGGATTATGATTCAGGCAAACCGCATTGCAGAGCGTCATTCAAAACAGATGAAAACAATGCCTGTCGAGTTTACTCGGTGAGTGAGTGCTTCCAAAGTTTCTGGCTTGTTCTGGTTCTTCCGGCCGGAGTGTCCCGCCAGTGTCCCGCGAGCCGGCCATCTACGTCACCCCGTGCTGCCGCCCACGAGCATGCCTGCGCGCATTGGCCAGCTTGGTCAGCTTGGCGCCTGCGAAGACTTACGCTAGCGGCCACTAACTTGCGGCCTCGACCAGATCACGCGCAGCTCGAATCTCGGTGTCGAAGCCATCCCCGAAGGCGTTCTTCGACGCGGCAGCATTGCTATCAGGCGTGCGCGGCCCGGTGGGGCAGGCATGCTTCAACACCCCCGCGTTCAGGGGGCGTACTTACGCGGTGACGGTGTGACCGTCGCACGCCTATCGTTGCGAGCAACGATGGGAGTGGCGCATGAAGACTTGGCAGACAGCGTTGGGCGCGATTTGTATGGTCGCGGGGTTAGCTGTAACGGCGGCGCCGCTGACGCTGACAGGCGCGGAGTTGCTTGTGTCCCCCAACGTTACCTTCCCAACGGTGACGCCGGCTCTGAATGGCACATCGCTGGTTCTTGGCGGCGGCAGCCACTATGCCAAGCTGCTGAGCTATGGCGTCGATCCAACCAACAACATACCGTCAGCTGGAGAAGTGACGGTTCGCGTGATTTGGAATTTGACGCGACTCGTCTGTGTCGGTGAATGCAGCGGGGGCAGCGACGACTGGGATCCGATGTTTCTCCTTACCGACGGCTCGATGATGTTTGGTTTTCAGCTTGCCGACAATTCAGGGGGAGAAGTGTGGACAACGAGCTTTACCGATCTGGGGACGGCGGGTGCCAACTGGACGCGATACGGTAGTCAGTCCGGAACTGGCTTCCCAGACCTAGGCAGCAGCATCAGCGTCTCTCTAGATTTCACGCTGCACGATGATGGGCTGACTGCTCACGTTCAGTACCCGAATGTTGACCGATCGTTTACTTGGCAGACGCCTATGGCGCGAACGTCGAATCTGGCCTTGTTGCTCGTCATGGACAACGACGGGGGTGAACAGTACCAATTGAACTACATGCAGTTTCCTGACCTGGCTGCTGTCCCCGAGCCAAGCATCCTTGCGCTGGTCATTGCCGCCATGGTCGGCATCGCCGCGACTCGCAGGCGGTCTTACCCGGCCCTCGGCGCCAGCACTACAACGCCAGGTCAGTCTCACTGACCACGACGCGTGCGCAGCGCTGGCCAGGGCCTGCGCTCGCCTCGGCCCATGAATGCACGCGCGCGAGAAACTCGGCTTCCGACTCTTCCAGTTCGCGCGTGATGCGCTCACCACGCAAGTCAGCAACAGCAACTTCCCCGCTCGGCTGTCCGGGGTCAACGATGCGGCGCTCAATGATGATGAACTCAATGCGGCCATGCGCGGCTTCCAATGCCCCAATGCGCCGTTGAATCGAGCCCGTCATGGGTTGCACCCTGCCGCTGGGTCGCGACCCTCCAAGACCCTTCTAGCGGCTTCGCGCCCTGTGATCCATGCGGCATCGCTCGCGGCTTCGACTCGCGGCACGAGACTAAGGAAGATGGCGATGTGTTCGCACATGCCACGCGCACCAGCGGATCGACAGCGCGCACATGTATGCCAGCCATCCGCGCCGCGCTCGTTGGCCTGCTCAAGCAATCGCAGCCGTGATTCCATGCTGTTCATCGACGCACCTCCTGTGTTCGTTCTAGCGCTTCGATGCGCTCGATCAGTTCGGTGCTCTCGACGATCTTCGAGACGCCACCCAACGCGGTGATGATCTGTGCCGCCTGTGCCGGGTTCAGGCCGCCATCGGCAGCAGCTTGCACCACAGCACGCGCCTGCGCGACCAATGTGCCGCCCGCAGGAAGCGCCAGCATGGTCGGCAACTCCACAGGCCGCAAGGCAGGCAGCACGCGGTCCAGCACGATCCTGATGGCTTGAGGATCACCGGCAAGAGCCTGCGCCCGCAACACATCGATGATCTTGTCGAGATCGGTCGCCAGCGTCGCGCGCATCTCGGCCACGGCGCCACGCCCTGGTGGTCGGCCTGGTGACTCCTTGTTGCCTCGTGCAAACCTGCCACGCGGGCCTCGTTCGGATTTTTGACGGTCGTCTATCGGTGCGGTCATGCGGATGTCTCCTTGAACATGGGGCAGCGCTGCAACTGGTCGAGAAGGAACGCCTCGCGCTTGGCGCAGCGCCAGGCAGGCCCGGCGTGAGCACACTCAATGCACAGACGGCGGTCGTCGCCTTCGCGGTCGCGGTGCAGCATCCGCTCGGCGCGGCCCTTGGCGTCGGTGTAGCCCAGCCAGGTGCTGCGCGCCACGCGCTGCTCGAACGTGGCGATCTCTGCGTCGGTCCAGACCGGTAGGCCCGCCAGGTCGTCGGCCACCCAGTAGGGCACGCCGTCGGCGCTGATGATGGCGCTGCGCTCGACCTTGGCTTCGTGGTCGGCATGTTGCGCGTGTTGCGTGGTTGTTGCGTCGTTTGTTGCGTGCAACGGGTCGGCGATGACAGGCGCCGGCAGCGCAGGATCGTTTGTTGCGTGTTGCGTTTCCCTAGGCGGTGCAACGCGCAACAACGCGGCAGGCTGTTGCGTGTTGCATCCCCTAGGCACTGCGACGGCGCAACGTGCAACAAGGGCCGACAAGTAGCGGTCGCGCAGGCCCATCAGTGCGCCCCCTGGTCCGGCTGCTGCTTGCTGGCTTTGACCGGCAGCTTGCCTGCCTTCTTCAAGGCCCGCCACGCCGTGCTGCGGTTGATGCCCAGTTCTTCGGCAATCATCGGTGCCGTCAATCCTTCGTCGGCCAGCGCCAGGATGCGCTCGGCGCTCGACGCCTCGGCCTCCTTGAACGCCCAGCGCGCCACGCCGTTGTCGATGGTCAGCACGAGGTCGAGCTCGGCGGCATCGTCGCCGACTAGGTGCCGGCCCTTGGTGACAGCCCAGGTGAACGCCGCGCCAGTCCGTGGGTCATAGTCGCCTGCGCGCTTCAACTGGATGACGATGTCGAGAAGGTCTTCCTTCTTGCTGTTGCCGCGCTGCTCGCCGTTCTTGCCGGCGTGGTGCACTAGCAGCACGGCAATGCCGCGCCTGCGCAGCGTCAGCAGCCAATTGCTAACCGGCACCCAACTTTCGGACTCGTTCTCCTTGCCAGTGCGGCACCACGCCGACACGTTGTCGATGACGATGACGCGGGTCTTGTCGTCGATCAGCGGCTCGATCATCTGCTGGCCGGCCAGGGTGGACAGGTCCGGCAGCGGCTGGCCCTCGGGCAGCAGGTCCGGCGTGAACAGTCGAAAGTTGTCGGCCAGGTCGTCGGCAGCGTCTTCGGGGATGAACGACGCCACGCGCTGCTGCATAACGGCGCCGGCCATCTCGGCGTCTAAGTACAGCACGCCGACAGGCTTTGGTGCCTTCCAGCGCAAGAACACGGCACCGAAGGCCAGCGCCGCGCCGATGGACAAACAGACTTGCGTCTTGCCCACACCACGGCCCGCAAACACCATTGCTAGATCGCCCGCGTGAATCAGCGGCCCCAACAACTGCACGCGCTCAGGAAACTGGTGCTCTCCCAACTGCGTGACGTTCAAGGCCCGCAACGGCTGCGCCGATGGCAGCTGCTGGTGCAGGTCGGTGTCGATGATGCTGCGCAGCTTCTCAGCGGTGGCGGCCAGTGCCTCAGGACTAACGCGATCCATTGCACACCTCCGCAGCATCGCCCAGGCGCCGCGCCGCCACCAGCAGGCGCTCGATGCCGTCTTCATCGGCGCCTCCGTTAACCATGTCGGAGACCACAAGCACGATCACACTGGACTCGAACGCCATCAGCGCCAGCACGTCAGACGCGTTAAACGGCCTCTTGGTGGGCTTGGCGAAGTGTCCGGGCTTCTCCGGGAACAGGTCGTCAAACGTAAGCCCCACAGCGCCCAGGATGGCCTCGACGCTATCGCCGCCGAAGTCGTGCAACAGCACGGTGCCGTCGTCGAGCTCGCGGATGGCAAGTGATGGACTTTTGTCCTCGCGGGTCGGGCAACTGGCGATCCACTTGCCGGGGCCGGTACGCTTGACGCGCTGCAAGCGGGACAGCAGCTTGTCGGCGCCCATTAGCGTCCACCGATCTGGCGCAGCAGGTCGCCGACGGCCCGCAGGCACGGCACGGCTTTGCTGTAGTTCCACTTCGCCACCAGAAAGCCATCTGACAACTCGTGCAACGCGCAGCCGCAGAGTGCGGCCCTTGCCTTCATCGTTGCCAGTGCTTTACCGGCGCTGTCTTCGTTGGCAAAATACGCGTGTTGGTCTTGGTTTGCATTCGGGGGGTTGGCGCCGCAAACGCCAGCCCCTTCGTCATTGGTGCGGGGTTTCATGTCCTACACCTCGGCCTGGTGCGCTGGCCGACCCGCCAACCAGTTGCCGTAGCGCTCCGGCATCACGAGCACCTTGCGGCCGCGCCGCACGATGGCGCCGTGCGCCGCGAGCCCGTTGCCGGCGATCTTCTCGCCGCGAGAGTTCAGCCGGTCTTCAGCCTTGAAGATGTCGGCGCGGATGGCGCTTGGCGTCTTGCCGGCGCCCGCATAGATCGACGCGAGTACGTCAACGGTGACGATCCAGCAGGGTGACGTGGTGCCGGTCGTTGCGATCGAGGTCGCGGTCGGCGTGGCGGTGTAGTTCATGCACTGGCCTTTCCTGATCCACTCGGCGTGATTGCCGGGTGCTGCCGCTCTGTTCTGCGGCTTTCAGGGTTATCCGGGTGCAGGTATGGGTTCGCGCCTTAACCCGTGGACGGTTTCTGCAGTGAGAAGATGTTCTCGAACCGGTCGAGGCCGATGCTGGCTTCTTTCCCGTTTTTGTCCAAGTAGAAGAGCCGGTCGTCTTTGTATCCCTGGATGACTTCTCTGACTTCCAGGTCGTTGCTGTCGCAGATGCGGTTAAGGACTTCCAAGCAAGTTGCAAATGGGTCGCGCTTGCGCTCATCGGCAACGATGCGTGCTATCCGTCCGCGCCGGTCAACGTTGTGCTGACCGCTCGCATTGATCGCGTTTGTCAGCGCTGCCGACTTGCCAGCAATCGCCGCCAGCGTCACGGGTAGGGTGATGCGACTGGTGTCATCGAGATAGAGGTGCTGTCGGACGAAGCCGATCTGGGCGTGAACGAAGATCGCGGCGGTTGCCCGCTCGTCGAAGTCCATTCCAGCCCGCCTCAGTTCGTTTCGAGCGGCGATCAGGTGTCGCGAGTCGTCGCCGTCAAATTTGGGAAGGGCCTTCGCCTGCCCGGCGCCGAGCTTGATGGTGACGCTGTAGTTCAAGAACTCGTTGAGCTTGATTTGCAAGCTGGCCAGATAGCTCTCGACCGACTCGTCTAGCGGCACCGGACCGAGACTGCCTAGTGTCAGCCGCCGAGCCGGCACATCGGCCAGGCGCGTGGCCAGGTTCCAGGCTTCGAGCAGCCAGTCGATTTTCGGCGCGCGTGGCTTCGGCATCTAGATGCCCAGCCGCTTAGCGAGCCCATCCGCGACTTCAATCGTGCGCTGCGGTGACAAGTGGCTGTAGCGCATCGTCATCGCCAAGGTCTTGTGCCCGAGCAGCTTCGCCATCTCGATCTGCGAAACGCCCGACATGGCCATGTAGCTGGCGCAGGTGTGGCGCAAGTCGTGCCAGTGGAAGTCGGTCAGCTTCGCCGCCTTCAGCGCCAGCTCCCAAGGTGCGCGTAGATCGGCGATAGCGTCGGGCTTCTTTGATCGCGCACCCGGCGGGAAGAGTCGGTCGTCGTCGATCTTTCTGACCTTCGCGCGTTCCTTGAGCAGTGCCAGTGCATCGCCCACCACAGGCAGCGTGCGGCGCTCGCCGTTCTTTGTATCGACTAGCAGAGCCGTCTTCGCCTTCAGGTCGATCTGCTTCCAGCGCAGGCCCATGACTTCGGCCTGACGCGCGCCGGTGGACAACGCCAGCAAGACCGCCAGCAGCAAGTCTTCGTTCTTGGACGCGCGGCAGGCCTTGAGCAGTTCAGGCAGTTCTTCTTCAGTCAGGTATCGCACCCGGCCGCGTGACTCCGCGAACTTGCGCACGCGCTTCATGGGGTTGTCTTCGAGCCACTCCAACTCTTTGACCGCGAACGACAACGCCGACGACAGCGCCGCCATCGTGCGGTTTACGTCGGCGCCGCTTCGCTCGCCTTCGCCCCGCGCCTTCGGCAAGTCCTTGAGTTCGTCTTTGTGCTTCTTGATGGTCGCCACCGACAGATCAGACAAGAGCAGGTGGCCTACGCGGTCACGCCAGACACCGAGCCGTTGCTTCACGTCGCGCGCGCTTTTCAGATGCGGGACACCGTCCGCTTCGTAGCGGTCGAGAAGGTCCGCGACGGTGTTCCGCTTCGATGCGCCGAAGTAGCGGTTGGCCTTGATCTCTGTTTCGGTCTGCGCGGCCCAGGTCTTGGCGTCAGTACGCCGCTGAAAGGTCGCACTCACGGGCTCGTAACCCCGCAGCCTGACCTTCACCCGGTAGCTGGTCGAGCCGTCATCCGCAGTTCTCTTTTCGATCGACGCCATGTGCACCCCCGAAGCCGTGGGCGCAGTGTAGAAAATTCCAGCAAAAAGCGCAACAACGGAACATTAATCCGTAGGTGTGTGCTTATAAGTGCTTGATAGGCAAAGAGAAAGATCACTACGAAGCGTTCGGTGGGGCACTTGTGGGGCGGTCGAGTGCCGAAAACGCGAACATGGTCGTCGGCCGTGGCGGCGGTCGCGGGGCCGGTGGCTGCTGTCCGAGTAGAGTCTGCGACGCCGGTCGGCAGTTGCTGACCAGTTGCCCGCAGTGCTGGATTGCGTTCTTGTAGTGTCCCGCCAGTGTCCCGCCAACAACAAGGCAAGAAAAAAGCCACTCACGATCTCTCGTAAGTGGCTGTTGTAAAAGAGGTATTTGGTGGCGCTTCAGGGATTTGAACCCCGGACCTGCGGATTATGATTCCGTCGCTCTAACCAGCTGAGCTAAAGCGCCTGAGCGGGCAATTATAGCGAGCACGTCGTGCCGCCGAAGCGCCCCGCCGCGCCAACCCACCCACGTGAGCGATGTTCGATTTCTTTCGCAAGAAGGCGCCTGCTGGCGCGCCCGTGTTGCACACGTCACCTGCAACGCCGCCTGCACCCACGGCGCCTGTTGAAGAGACGCCGCCGCCCTCGGGTTGGCTCGACCGCCTGAAATCAAGCCTGCGCAAGACCGGCGGCAGCATCGCGCAAGTCTTCACCGGCACGCGCATCGACGAGGCGCTTTACGACGACCTCGAAGCGGCGCTCTTGATGGCCGACACCGGTGTGGCCGCTACCGCTGCCCTGCTCAGCGAACTCAAGCAGCGCGTGAAGGACCACAAGGCGAGCGACCCTGCGGCTGTGAAGGCGCTTTTGATCGACGCCTTGACGGAGCTCTTGCAGCCCTTGCAGCGCGGTCTGGCCATCGGCGAACAGCGGCCCACGGTGATCATGGTCGCCGGCGTCAACGGCGCGGGCAAAACCACCAGCATCGGCAAGCTCACGCGCTACCTCGCCGACGCTGACCAGCGCGTGTTGCTGGCGGCGGCCGACACCTTTCGTGCCGCCGCGCGTGAGCAGCTCGGCGTCTGGGCCGAGCGCAACCGCGTCGAGATCGTCAGCCAGGAAGGCGGCGACCCGGCAGCCGTGACCTTCGACGCCGTCAATGCCGGCCGCGCGCGCGGCTGTGATGTCGTCATCGCCGACACCGCCGGGCGCTTGCCCACACAAGTGCACCTGATGGACGAGCTGAAGAAGATCCACCGCGTGATCGCCAAGGCCATGCCCGGCGCACTGCATGAAGTGCTGCTCGTGATCGACGGCAACACCGGCCAGAACGCGCTGGCGCAGGTGAAGTCCTTCGACGCTGCATTGGGCCTCACCGGGCTCATCGTGACCAAGCTTGACGGCACCGCCAAAGGCGGCGCGCTGGCGGCGCATGCGCGTTGGTGCGCCGAGCAAGGGCGCGTGATCCCGGTTTACTTCATCGGCATCGGCGAGAAGCTTGAAGACTTGCAGGCCTTTGATGCGCGTGAATTCGCGCAGGCGCTGATCGGCTGATTGAACCTAAGGTGAACCGCCCGCGCGCCCGCGCGCCCGCGCGCCCGCGCCCGACCGCTCAGTGTCGCGTCGCCGCGCTGGCCGTGGGCGCCGACTCCATATCGTCAAAGAAACCCGAAGGCACCGGCTCATGCGCAGCGTCGTACTGAGCCTGGTCACCATCGGCAAGCATCTCTTCCATCTCGGCCACAGGAATGAGCGGCATCGGCCTCGACACCGCTGGCTTGAGCCCAGCATTGCGCGCCAATTCGGCGCCCACCAGCGCGCGCACTTGCGTGGCTGTGGGCAAGGCATCTTCACGCCAGGTGTAGACCTTGATGCCACTGGCCTTGAGCACACGGCCCATGCGCTCATGGCGGCGTCGCGCACGATCGGTTTCAACTGCGCTGCGCACGTCCACCACGGCGAGCACGCGCGAGCCGCCGTCGCACAAAAGCAGATCCGCGCTGAGGTTGCCCACGCGCTGCATCCAGTCGTTGTAGGAGTGCCGTGTAGGCACGCGAACAAAGCGCGACAGCGGCACCTGGGCCAGCACCATGAAGCCCGGCAGCGACTTGCGCAGCAGGTCGTAAGCCTCGCGCTCGGCCACGGTGAGCACGCGCACCGACTGTGGCGGCCAGTCGATCACGGTGTCGAGGTCTTCGCGTTTGACGGTGCGGCGCAGGTCGCCGCGCTGACGCCGGCGCACCATCAACAAGGTCAAAAGCAGCATCACGGCGACAACTAAGGCCGAAGCGTTGAGATCCATTCCTACTTCCGTGCGCCACTTCCATGGGCGCGAGGGGCGAAGTTAGGGCCTGGGGCGTGAGGGGTCAACCCTCGCGGCGGACAAAGGCGTATCCACCGGTATCAAGCGCTCTGAATTGAAAGCGCTTGCTGCTAGGAAGTGATTTCTCAGCGGGGCATTCCTGGCATGCCACCCATGCGCTTCATCATCTTCATGAGGCCGCCGCCCTTCATCTTTTTCATCATGCCCTGCATCTGCTCAAACTGATTGAGCATGCGGTTGACGTCCTGCACGGCCACGCCCGCGCCCGTGGCGATGCGGCGCTTGCGGCTGGCCTTGATGAGCTCGGGCTTGCGCCGCTCCAGCGACGTCATGGAACAGATGATGCCTTCCATGCGCTTGACGTCGCGCTCGGCGCGGCCCATGTCGGCGCCTGCGGCCTTGGCGGTGAGCTGGCTCGGCAGTTTGTCCATCAGCCCGGCCAGGCCGCCCATGTTCTTCATCTGCGAGATCTGTGCCAGGAAGTCGTTGAGGTCAAAGCCACCACTCTTGACCTTCTCGGCAAGCTTTTGCGCGGCGCCAAGGTCGACGCCCCGTTGCACCTCTTCGACCAGCGCCAGGATGTCGCCCATGCCCAGCACACGCCCGGCATGACGCTCCGCGTCGAAGACCTCCAAGCCGTCGATCTTCTCCGAAGTGCCCGCAAACTTGATCGGCGCACCGGTGACCTGGCGTACCGAAAGCGCCGCGCCGCCACGCGCGTCGCCGTCCAGCTTGGTCAGCACCACGCCGGTCAGCGGTAGGGCGTCCTTGAAAGCCTTGGCGGTATTGACGGCGTCCTGGCCTTGCATGGCGTCGACCACAAACAGCACCTCGATCGGCTGCAAGACGTCGTACAGCTCGCGGATCTCGGCCATCAGCGCTTCGTCGATGCCCAGGCGCCCGGCGGTGTCGACGAGCAACACGTCGACGTAGTGGCGCCGTGCGTAGTCGAGGGCCGCCAGCGCGATGTCGCGCGGCTTGCTGGCGCTGTCCGACGGAAACCACTCGGCGCCAGCCTGCGCCGTCACGGTCTTGAGCTGTTCGATGGCAGCGGGCCGATACACGTCGGCCGAGACCGTGAGCACCTTCTTCTTGCGCTTGGTGATGAGGTACTTGGCCAGCTTGGCCGTGGTCGTGGTCTTGCCGGCACCTTGCAGGCCGGCCATCAAAATAACAGCCGGCGGTTGGGTGGCCAGGTTGATGTCGCTCACGCCCTCGCCCATCGTCGCGGCGAGTTCCTTGTGCACGATGCTGACCAGCATCTGCCCCGGGTTGAGCGAGCCCACCACGTCCTGGCCCAGCGCTTTATCTTTGACGCGAGCGATGAAGTCGCGCACCACGGGCAGCGCCACGTCGGCTTCGAGCAAGGCCATGCGCACGTCGCGCAGCATGTCTTGCACGTTGCTTTCGGTGATGCGGGCCTGGCCGCGCATCGTCTTGACCAAGCTTGACAGTCGGTCTGAAAGGGTCGAGGCCATGGGGGAGCGCGACGCCGTGAGCACGGGTTCGCGAAAGTACACTGTGACGATGAGTTTATCGCCTGGGTCGACGCTGACTGTCGCGGCCGCCATGCCTGCGCTGGCGGCCCTTGCGGTCGTGGCTTATGGGATTGCGGCCTTGCCGCTGCGGGTGGCGGCGCGCGCATCGGCTGCGGCTTTATTGTTGGGTTGGCTACTGCACTTTGTCTTGCTGGTCTTGGATGTCAGCGGCTGGGGCCAAGGGCTGCCCGGTGTGCGCCTGGGCTTTGCGCCGGTGTTGTCGGCCACCGTGTGGCTGCTCTTGGGCGTGCACGCCGTCGAGTCGCGTTTTGTGCCGCTTCCTGCGGTGCGCATGGGCCTCGCCACGACAGGTGCTATGGCCGTGGCTGTGGCGGCGCTCTATCCCGGTGAAGTGCGGCCCTTTGCCACGCCGCTGGGCCCACTGCACTTTGTGCTGGGGGTGGCGTCTTACGGGCTCTTTGGCGGGGCGGTGCTACATGCGCTCTTGCTCGACGCGGCCGAGCGCCGGCTCAAGCAGCACAAGGCCTTACCCGGAACGGCCGCAACGCCGGGCGCCTTTGGCATGCCGCTGATGCAGCTCGAGCGCCTAACGTTCCGTTTCGTGCAGGCTGGTTTTGTCGTGCTCAGTGCGACCTTGCTGCTGGGTGTGATGACGCCGATGGGTTGGCGCTGGGACCACAAGAGCGTCTTCTCCCTGCTGGCCTGGGCCGTGTTTGCCGCGCTGTTGGTGGGCCGCCATTGGCGCGGCTGGCGCGGCCGTTATGCCATGCGCTGGCTCTACGTCGGCGCGCTGCTGTTGCTCTTGGCTTATGTCGGCTCGCGCTTCGTTTTTGAAGTGCTGCTGGCGCGGCCGCGCCCTTGAAGATCGGCCTCCCATGAAATACCTGCTCGTTCTTCTCATCATCGTGGTCGCGGCCTGGCTGCTGCTCGGCCGCCGTGGCAGCCGAGCCGACCTTGGCAAGAATGCGGCCAAGACCAAAGGCAAGCCCGAGGAAGCACAAACCATGCTGGCCTGCGCCCATTGCGGACTGCACTTGCCCGAGGGCGATGCCCAGCGCGACGGCAGTGGGCGGACGTTTTGCAGCGAGGCCCATCGTCTTGCCGGGCCGCGCTGAGTGTCGAATGAGCGCCGCGTGACGAGACGATGAGCGTCGCGGGCGAACGACGTCGCAACGATCGCCGGCGGCTAGACCGCCGCCAGGCGGGGCCACCACCGCTGGGCGAGTCGTGGTTCGGTGTTGTCGGTGTGGCCGCCGATCGCGACGAGGCCGGCGCGGAGTCGATGTTCGAGCCGACCTGGCTGGGCGCCGGGCCCCAGGCTGACCACGCTGACAGCCGCTTCATCGGCCGCCAGGCGCGGCGCATCGTGGGCAACCGTGATGGCGCGCTGGCGCGTGTCTACCGAACCTACGCGGCCGCGCGTGCCGTCATCGGGGCCGGCCTGGTGGCAGCGCAAGTGGCGCTGGCCTTGCTCGGGGCGAGCAATTCGATGCCGCTGGTGTTGATCTGCTTGGCCTACGCCGTGCAAGCCATCACGCGTTGGCTGCTGCCGCGCTACGAAGCCGAGGCCGAGTTGCCACAGCGGGCCTCGCTGCGCCGGCGCCAGTGGCTGGCCACCATCGGTGTGGACCTGCTTGCCTTCGGCGCGCTGCATACGCTTGCTTCGGGCGTTAGCCTGAACTTCGCCGCACTCATGGTCTTGCCAGTATTGATGGCCGGCGTGATGACGAAGCGCCTGCTGGCACTCGGCACGGCCGCCGCCGTCACGCTGCTCTTGCTGGTGGTGGCCTGGCAGGGCGCGGCCCTGAGTGGCGACGCCACCGGGCCGATGCTGCAATCGGGCCTGGCCGGCTTGGGCTTCTTCGTCATCGCATTGCTTGCGGGTGAACTCTCGGGGCGGCTCGCGCGCGAAGAGCTGGCCGCACGAGGCAGCCTTGAGCTGGCGCGTCAGCAGGCCTTGCTGAATCGCTTGGTGATTGAAGAGATGGCCGACGGCGTGCTCGTCGTCGACCATCGCCAGCGTGTGCGCGCCGCCAACCCGGCCGCGCGCGCCTTGCTGGTGGCACAAGGCTTAAGCGTGCCGGCCCCTTTTGTGCTGAGCGACGAGCCCGCATGGAACCAGCTTGCCGACGCGGTGGGCCAGGCCTTGATTGCGGCGCAATGGCCCGACGAAGGAAGTGACCTCACCTTGCATTTCGAGAACGGGTTTTCGCGCACCCTGCGTGTGCGCGTGCGCTTCATGCAAGGCGGTGTGCTTGCTGACGGCTCGGAGTCCGGCCATCAGTTGGCGGTGCTGTGGCTCGAAGACGTGCGCACCGCGCAAGCGCGCATCCGACAGGAAAAGCTCGCTGCCATGGGCCGTGTTTCGGCCGGCATCGCACACGAGATTCGCAACCCGCTGGCGGCCATCGCGCAAGCCAACGCCCTGCTGCTGGAAGATGGGCTGCCACCGGCGCAGCAGCGCCTGGCGCGCATGGTGGCCGACAACGTCGAGCGTTTGAAGCGCCTGGTTGACGACGTGATGGAGGTCGCACCTGGTGCCGCGCCTTCGCTGCACGTCGTCGACGCCACGGCGGTGGTGGCCGACGCCGCGGCCGATTGGGCCGACACCGCCGGATTGAGCCTGGGCACGGACAGCCGGCTGCACGTGGAGCTGCCCATGCGGCCGCTCGGGGTGGTCTTCGATGCCGAGCATTTGCGCCGCGTGCTTGTCAATTTGCTCGACAACGCCAGGCGCCATGCCAGCGAGCACAGCGGCGCGATCGTGCTGCGTTTGCTGGCGCGTGAAGACGGTGTGGCGCAACTCGCGGTGCTCAGCGACAGCGAGTGCATCGCCCCTGAGGTTGAGCGCTATCTCTTCGAGCCCTTCTTCTCGACACGCAGCCGCGGCTCGGGCCTGGGCCTGTACATTTGCCGCGAATTGTGTGAGCGCTATTCGGCCAGCATCGAGTACCGCGCCCGACCCGCCGCCGAGCGGCTGCGCAATGAGTTTGTGGTCACCATGAAGCGCGGCGCCTTGCTGGCGGGCGACGCCTCACTACCGCTGGAACCATGACAACAAGCCCCCACCACCGCCTGCTCGTCGTTGACGACGAACCCGATTTGCGCACGCTGTACGAGCTGAGCCTGGTGCGCGAAGGCTACGACGTCGAATGCGCGAGCACCGTGGCCGAAGCCTGGACCATGTTGCAAAACCAACCCTATCAGCTGCTCATCACCGACATGCGTTTGCCTGACGGCACGGGGCTGGACTTGCTGCGCAAACTTGAGCAGGCCGGCCGACATGAAAAGGCCGTGGTCATCACGGCCTTCGGCTCGGCTGAAAACGCTGTTGAGGCGCTCAAGGCCGGCGCTTACGACTACCTGACCAAGCCCGTGGACCTCAAGCAGTTCCGCGCGGTCGTGGCCTCGGCGCTGGGCCGCCCGGTGACCGTGCTGGCACCGCCGCCGCCCAGCCTGAGTACTGAACGTGGCACCGAGCGCCAGCGTGCCGCGTCGCGCCGCGCGCTCGACCGCCTGGCTGGTACGTCGCATGTGATGCAGCAAGTGCGCAGCCTCATCGAGAAGGTGGCGCGCAGCATGGCCCCTGTGTTGGTGTGTGGCGAGTCGGGCACGGGCAAGGAGTTGGTGGCGCGTGCCATTCACGAAGTTTCGCCGCGCGGTGAGCTTCCCTTCGTCGCGGTGAATTGCGGCGCCATTCCAGAGAACCTGCTTGAGGCCGAATTCTTCGGCTATCGCAAAGGCGCCTTCACTGGCGCGCATGAAGACCGCGTGGGTTTCTTCCAGGCCGCGCAAGGCGGCACGATTTTTCTCGATGAGATCGGCGACCTGCCGCTGGCCATGCAAAGCAAGCTGCTGCGCGTCATCCAGGAGCGCGTGGTGCGCCCGCTGGGTGCGGTGGCCGAACACGCCATCAACGTGCGCATCCTCAGTGCCACGCATAAGGATCTGGGTGCTGAAGTGCAGGGTGGTCGCTTTCGCCAAGACCTCTTCTACCGGCTCAACGTCATTCAAATTGCGGTGCCGCCCTTGCGCGATCGCAGCGGTGACTTGGCGTTGATTTGCGCCACCGTGCTGGAGCGCCTTGCGCGCGACGCGGGCGTGACCCCGGTGCCCGTGCTCGCGCCCGACGCGCTGGACATGCTGCAGCGTCACAGCTTCCCGGGCAACGTGCGCGAACTCGAAAACCTGTTGCATCGCGCCGTGGCTTTGTCGGGCGGTGAAGTCATCACGCGTGATGACCTCGCCTTGCCTGAGCCCGGTGAGGCCGAGAGCGTGCTCGGTGAGCTCGACATGGCGATGGCGCAAGAGGTCAGCGAGCTGGTGCAAGCCACGCCGGCGCAAGCGCCGCTGCCCAGCGACTTGGTGCGCCACCTCGACCATGTGGAGCGCGAGATCCTGGTGCGCACGCTGGAGCGCTACCGCTACAACCGCACCGCCGCCGGTGCCAGCTTGGGCCTGTCGCTGCGACAAATGCGTTACCGCATGGCACGTCTTGGTATTACGGCGGGCGACAGCGAACGCGACTGAGCGCGCGGTGCCACACGCCGCGCCAGGCTCGCCATGCAAGACCCAGCATCGGCGCGCGCCAGCGCCGTAAAAGCGCTGCGATGCCAATGCCAACGCGGCTGCGCAAGTGGCCACGCAAGCGCTATGCGGGGCAGCGCGGCGCAGCGTGCACCGTAGGCCTCGCGAGGCCCTGAACGGACACGCTTTGCGACAGCTGGGGCAATACGGGAAGTCACCAACAGTACACTAGCGGTAGTGGCTTGTGAGGGTCGCTGCCCCCAGATATAGTGGCGACAGGTGACGGTTCCATGACACGGCGCGATCTCCACAGCCCCTGGCGGCGA
>JANMMH010000229.1:0-3901 GCA_031373055.1 Rubrivivax sp.
GCGTTGAATCGAAGGTTCTTTCGGCGGCCGATTGCGCAGGCTAAGTTGATTGGTGATTTCGTTCGCATTCGCGGCAAATGTTGATAGAAAACTTCACGCGATGCCGCCTAGCATCGGCCCCGGTTCGTGATTCCCGTCCCCCAAGGAGACCCCCAACATGTGTGGCATCGTCGGCGCGGTCAGCGCGCGCAACATCGTTCCGATCCTGGTCGAGGGCCTGAAGCGGCTGGAATACCGCGGCTACGACTCCTGCGGCGTGGCCGTGCACCAGGGTGGCGGCTTGAAGCGCGCGCGCAGCACGGCGCGCGTGGCGGAACTGACGGAGCAGGTCTCGAGCGAGAAGATCGAGGGCGGCACCGGCATCGCCCACACGCGCTGGGCCACGCACGGCGCGCCGGCCGTGCACAACGCGCACCCGCACTTTTCCACCGGCCCGGGCGCGGCCAAAGTGGGTGAACAAGCCAGCAGCGGGCGCATTGCGCTGGTGCACAACGGCATCATCGAAAACCACGAAGAGCTGCGCGCCGAGCTGCAAGCGCGCGGCTTTGTGTTCACCAGCCAGACCGATACCGAGGTCATTGCGCACCTGGTGGAGCATCTCTACGAAGGCGACTTGCTTGACGCCGTGCAGCGCGCCGTGCCGCGCCTGCGGGGTGCGTACGCCATCGCCGTGTTCTGTCGCGACGAGCCGCAGCGCGTGATCGGCGCACGTGAAGGCTCGCCGCTGATCGTGGGCGTCGGCAGCGGCGCGCCGGGTTCATCCACCAAGGGTGAAAACTTCCTGGCCAGCGACGCCATGGCGCTGGCCGGCGTCACCGACCAGATCATTTATCTCGAAGAGGGTGATGTCGTCGACGTGCAGCTTGGCAAGGTGTGGATCAGCGCGCGCGACAAGTCCGGCCGCTTCGCGCCCATGGACCGCCCCGTGCGCACCGTCAACGCCCACAGCGGCGCGGCCGAGCTCGGGCCTCACCGCCACTACATGCAAAAGGAAATCTTCGAGCAGCCGCGCGCGATCGCCGACACGCTGGACGGCGTGGGCGGGATCAGCCCCGAGCTTTTTGGCGACGGCGCGTTTCGGATCTTCAAAGACGTGCAGCGCGTGCTGATCCTGGCCTGCGGCACGAGCTATTACTCAGGCTCTACGGCGCGCTACTGGCTGGAGAGCATCGCCGGCATTCCCACCACGGTGGAAGTGGCCAGCGAGTACCGCTACCGCGACTCGGTGCCCGACCCCAAAACGCTGGTGGTGACCATCAGCCAGAGCGGTGAGACGGCCGACACCCTGGCCGCGCTCAAGCACGCGCGCAGCCTGGGCATGGCGCACACGCTGACCATCTGCAACGTCGCCACCAGCGCCATGGTGCGTGAATGCGCCATGAGCTACATCACACGTGCTGGCGTCGAGATCGGCGTGGCCAGCACCAAGGCCTTCACGACCCAGCTCGTAGGCCTGTACCTCATGACATTGGCGCTGGCGCTGGCGCGCGGACGCTTGAGCGAGGTGCAAGAAGCCGAGCACTTGAAGGCCCTGCGCCACTTGCCTGTGGCGGTGCAAGCGGTGTTAGCACTGGAGCCGCAAATCATCGCCTGGAGCGAAGAATTCGCGCGCAAAGAGAACGCGCTCTTCCTCGGCCGCGGCCTGCACTACCCCATCGCCATGGAAGGTGCGCTGAAGCTCAAGGAGATCAGCTACATCCACGCCGAGGCCTACCCCGCCGGTGAGCTCAAGCACGGCCCGCTGGCCTTGGTGACCGACCAGATGCCGGTGGTGACCATCGCGCCCAACGACGCACTGTTGGAAAAGCTCAAGAGCAACTTGCAAGAAGTGCGCGCGCGCGGCGGGCAGCTCTATGTGTTTGCGGACGCCGACAGCCACATCGACAACAGCGAAGGTGTGCACGTCATCCGCATGCCCGAACACTACGGCGCGCTCTCGCCCATCTTGCACGTGGTGCCGCTGCAGCTGCTGGCGTATCACACGGCTTGTGCACGCGGGACGGATGTCGACAAGCCGCGCAATCTGGCCAAGAGCGTGACGGTCGAATGACGCTCAGCGGTTGGTAGCGCTAACGCCCAAGCTGCGCAGCGCTTGCTCGGCGCGCTCGATGAACAGCGGCGCCTCTTGTTGGCGAGCCACGCGCAGCGCCGCCTCAAGGTCCTGGCGCACAGCGCTTAGCGGCTCACCCCGGCGCTGGCGCAGCTGGCCCTGAACGCGCAGCCGCTCGGCTTCCATCCAGCCCTGGCCAATGGCCAGCATCGGCAGCGCTAGGTCCAGCGAGGCCTGCGCCTCGGCCAGGCGGCCGGCGCGGCAGCAGGCGTCGGCATGCGGGATGTACCAAAAGTGGTAGAAGGCCGCCTGCGTTTGCATCTGCCGAATGCCGCTGGCGGCCATCTCAAAGCCTTGTTCAAGGTCGCTGCCGCGCAGCACCGTCGCCAGGCCGAGGAACAGCTCCGCGTGGCCGCGCCACAGCGGGCGGTCTTCATCGGCGCGGGTCAAGGCGAGCAGCTCTTGCGCGTGGGTTGACAAGCCGTCGGCGTCGCCCACCACCATGCTCAGCAGGCAGCCGGCAAACATCAGCACCTGTGACAGGTCATGCAGGCGCCCGCTGGCGCGTGCCACGGCCAGGCTGCGCTCGCGCCAGAGTTGCGCCTGCTCGGGCTGCTTGAAGAAGGTGGCGACTTCGGCCATGCCCACCAGCACCATCAGGTGGTGGCTGGTCGGGCCCACGTCGGCCAGCGCCTGGCCATGGCGGGCTTCGTCGAAGAGTTCGAGAAAGGCTTCGTAGTCGGCCTGCGCCTCCTTGAAGCGGCCGGAGAACACGCGCGATGTGCCGCGGAAGCGGTAGGCCCACAGCTTGTCGACCTCACTGCCGCCGGCGGCTACCTCGTGCATGCGCTGCGTCAGCGCGGCGCGCAGGCCCAGCTCACCCGCAGGGCCGTGCCACATCCACTTCAGCGCCAGCGTGGCCACCAGGCTCACCTGTGGGCCCAGGCGTTCGGCCAGGCTGATGCTGCGGCTGATCTCGGCGCCGACCTCGGCCGTCTGAAACCCGGTGGCGGCAATCAGCGGTTTGATCAGGCTGCGGCGCAGCTCGAACTCGCGCAGGTCACGTGCCGCACTGGGCGCTCGCTTGTCGGTGAGATCGAGTGCGCGCCGAAAGTGCGCCACCGCCTCCTGGTAGGCACTGCGCTGGTTGGCGTCCGCGCCAGCGCGTTCCCACCACAGCGCGGCGCGCTCGTCCTCACAGGCTTCGGACAGGTGCCGCGCCACCGACTGCGGCAAGGCCTCGGCCAGCTGCGGAAATTTCGACTCGATGGTCTGCGCCGCGTGCGCGTGCAGGCGCTGGCGCTCGCGGCGCAGCAGCAGCTGGTAGGCCGCTTCACGCACCAGCATGTGACGAAAGGCGATGGCCTCGCCGAAGCGGCTGTGGCCAGCCACAAACACGCCAGCGTCGAGCAGCTCGCGGATGCCGCGCTGCACGCCGGCGCGGTCGAGCGTGGTGGCGCCCACGCTCACCGCGATCAACAGCTCGACGCTGATCTCGCGGCCCAGCACGGCGGCGATGGGTGCCAGCTCACGGCCATGGGCGTAGCGGTCCAGCCGCGCCAGCAGCGACTCCACCAGCGTCGACGGAATCGGCGCGCTGGCGTCGGCGGACTCAGTCAGGGGTGACGCCGCCACCGCGCCCGCTGTGGCGACACTTTGCATGCAGGCTCGCGTCAGCTCTTCGGCAAACAGCGGCACGCCGTCCGAGCGCGCCACCACCGCATCTTCCACCGCCGCACTGAGCAGCTGCGGCGCGGCCACGGCACGCGCTAACGCTCGTGTGGAGGCGGCATCGAGCCGGTCCAGCGCCACCACCTCGCCGCGCCCTTCGGCCATCCACGCCGGCAGTGG
>JANMMH010000259.1:0-3173 GCA_031373055.1 Rubrivivax sp.
CATCTCTCGGGCTCGCATGCATTTCCCCTTCGGCCCAGACAACCCAGGCCGCGCGAGAAGTTTGAACCCGAGGTAGCTCACAGAGTGAGCCTGTCACTACTCAATGCGAACAGCGCCTCAGAAATTCGTGTCGGGGTGAAATTACGCTGACCACCACAGCACACATTCGCGCCATTTGCGACGACCGTCCACCACAGCACGAACGGCAGGGAACTCATCCGTTATCCGCAGCAATGCGGCACCGGCTCTACCTTCATCGACAAAAACTCAATTCCATGAACAACAAGAAAACCTGGTCCGTCGCCCGCCAATTGCTCACCTCATTTGGCCTGTTATGCGCCATCGTCGTGGGCATGGCCATCACCGGCATCGCTGGCCTGCGCCAGGCCTCTGAAGGCATGCGCGTGATGTACGAGCAAAACGCCGTGCCGTTGCGCTACTTGGCAACGATGCGCTTCCTGGCCACACGGGACCGCGTGCTCTTGCGGCAGCGGCACGTGAGATCAAGGCACTGATCTCTGATTCAGTGACGCGCGCTGAAGATGGCGGCGCACTCGTCAGCTCAGCCGGTAAAACGATGGAAGAGATCGTCGTGCAGGTCAAACGTGTGAGCACGCTGATCAGCGAGATCACCACCGCTGCTAACGAACAAACGCAGGGCATCGACGCCGTGGGCAGCTCGGTCAGCCAGCTCGACCGGGCGACGCAACAAAACGCGGATCTCGTGGAAGAGTCTGCGGCTGCCGCGATGGCCTTGAAAAACCAGGCGACGCAGCTGGCCAACTCGGTGTCGGTGTTCAAGCTGGCTTGACGCAGCCAGCGCCCTGGCGGCTAAACAGCTGACGGGCTGAGCTGGCGCTGTCGGCTCAGCCGTTGGCGGCGCCCGGGTCTTCGGCCGGCCAGTCGCGGATGTAGGCCTTGAGCATGCGGTTCTCGAAGTCTTGCGCGTCCACCACCGCGCGCGCCACGTCATAAAACGAGATCACGCCCATCAGCGTGCGCTGCTCCAGCACCGGCATGTAGCGCGCATGGCGCTGCAGCATCATGCGGCGCACCTCGTCGATCTCGGTTTCGGGCGTGCAGGTCAGCGGCGCGTCGTCCATGGCCGTGCGCACAATGGTCTGGCCCACGCTGCCCCCGTTCTTCACGACGCTGGCGATGACCTCGCGGAAGGTCAGCATGCCCACCAGGTCGCCATGCTCCATCACCACCAGGCTGCCGATGTCCATCTCGGCCATGTCGCGCACGGCGTCGGCGAGCAGTTGGTTGGGTGTGACGGTGTAGAGCGTGCCGCCTTTGACGCGCAAGATGTCGCTGACTTTCATCGTGTCTCCAAGGTGGCTGGCAGCCCAGACTGCGGGGCAATATAGCCCACAATGAAGCCAACGTAGACCCGGAAAATCAAGCCATGGCAGGTGCATCTGACCCCGGATTCGACACGCTGGCACTGCACGCTGGCGCCGCGCCCGACCCCGTCACCGGCGCGCGCGCCGTGCCCACCCACCTGAGCACGAGCTTTGTCTTCGAGAACAGCGAACACGCCGCCAGCCTCTTCAACATGGAGCGCTCGGGCCACGTCTACAGCCGCATCAGCAACCCCACCAACGCCGTCTTTGAAGAGCGCATCGCCGCGCTCGAAGGCGGCGTCGGCGCCATCGCCACGGCCAGTGGCATGGCGGCCATGCACCTGACCATCGCGACCCTGGCGGGTGCGGGCTCGCACATCGTCGCGTCAAGCGCGCTCTACGGCGGCAGCCACAACCTGCTGGCCTACACGCTGGCGCGCTTTGGCATCGAGACGACGTTCGTCAAGCCCTTGGATGTGGACGGCTGGCGCGCCGCCATCCGCCCCAACACCAAACTGTTATTCGGCGAAACGCTGGGCAACCCTGGGCTGGACGTGCTGGACATCCCGACCGCCAGCGCCATCGGCCACGACGCCGGTGTGCCGCTCTTGGTCGACGCCACCTTCACGACACCATGGCTGATGAAACCCTTTGAGCATGGTGCGGATTTGCTCTTCCATTCGGCCACCAAGTTCTTGAGCGGCCACGGCACGGTGATCGGTGGCGTGGTGGTCGATAGTGGCCGCTTCGATTGGGACAAGTCAGGTCGTCACCCCGAACTCACCGAGCCCTACGCCGGCTTTCACGGCATGGTTTTCAGTGAAGAGAGCAGCGTCGCCGCCTTTTTGCTGCGCGCGCGCCGCGAAGGCCTGCGTGACTTCGGCGCTTGCATGAGCCCGCACACGGCGTGGCTCATCCTGCAAGGCCTGGAAACGCTGCCGCTGCGCATGGCGCGGCACGTGGAGAACACGCGCAAGGTGGTGGCCTTCCTGGCTGCGCATTCGATGGTCGCCAAGGTCGGCTACCCCGAGCTTGAAGACCACCCGAGTTACGAGCTCGCCAAGCGCTTGCTGCCCAGAGGCTGCGGCTCGGTGTTCAGCTTTGATCTCAGAGGCTCGCGCCCACAAGGCAAAGCCTTCGTCGAGACGCTGAAGATCTTCAGCCACCTCGCCAACGTGGGCGACTGCCGCTCGCTGGTGATCCACCCGGCCTCGACCACGCACTTCCGCATGGACGACGCCGCGCTGGCCAGCGCGGGCATCACGCCAGGCACGATTCGTCTATCGATCGGGCTGGAGGATGCTGACGATTTGATCGACGACTTGAAGCGCGCGCTCAAGGCGGCGGAGAAGGCGGCATGAAGCTGGAGGTACAAGAGCACAGCGCCTACGCCTACTCCGGCGGCAAGGCCTTCAACCCCGCCCTGCCCTGCGTCGTCTTTGTCCACGGCGCAAGCCTGGACCACAGCGCATGGACGCTATTGGCACGCTGGTTCGCCCACCACGGCCATAGCGTGTTAGCGGTGGACCTGCCCGGCCACATGCGCAGCTGCGGGCCGCTCTTGCCGAGCGTCGAGGCCGTTGCCGACTGGCTGTGGGCGCTGCTCAACGCCGCGGGCGTGCAGCGCGCCGCGCTCGTTGGACACAGCATGGGCTCGCTGATCGCGCTGGAGGCCGCCGGCCGCGCACCCGAGCGCGCGACACAACTCGTGATGATCGGAAGTGCCTACCCGATGAACGTTAGCGACGGCTTGCTGGCCACTGCCAAAGAAGCACCCGAACGCGCCATGGCCATGGTCAACGCCTGGTCCATCGCCAGCCAGGCCAG
>JANMMH010000305.1:0-2253 GCA_031373055.1 Rubrivivax sp.
CTTGAGCGCGGCGTAGTCGGCACCGTGCACAAAGTCGGTGGTGATCACACTGCTCTTGACGTTGCCGTGGTGACGGCGGCTGATGCGCAACAGATGTTTGTCGCTACGCACGTCGAACTCGGCGCTGACCTGCGCGTCGATCAGCGCGGCCTGCATGCCGGTGGCACTGGTGGCGGCAGCTGCGGCGCTGTCGAGATCAAGCGCCAGGCCCGAGGCGATGGCGCGCAGCGCGTCACCGTCCATCCAGTTGGCCAGCCGCTCGACCACGACGTTGGCCACCAGGTAGGTGCGCGCCAGTTCTTCCAGCGCGGCACCCAAGAGCGGCGCGCGGCCGCCGGCGGCGTTGCCGTCGGGCATGACCACGGCGCTGTCCATCGCCACCCGTAGCAAGAAGGCGTCAAGGTCGCGGCCGTCTTTGAGGTACTGCTCGTTCTTGCCTTGCTTAACCTTGTACAGCGGCGGCTGGGCGATGTAGATGTGGCCACGCTCCACCAACACCGGCATCTGGCGATAGAAGAAGGTCAGCAGCAGGGTTCGGATGTGCGCGCCGTCCACATCGGCGTCGGTCATGATGATGATGCGGTGGTAGCGCAGCTTGTCGATGTTGAAGTCGTCGCTGCCGATGCCCGTGCTAACACCCGTACCGAGGGCAGTGATGAGGGTCACGATACTGTCGCTTGAGAGCAGCCGCTCCATGCGCGCACGTTCGACGTTAAGAATCTTTCCGCGCAGCGGCAGGATCGCCTGGAACTTGCGGTCGCGGCCTTGTTTGGCGCTGCCGCTGGCGCTGTCGCCCTCGACGATGTAGATCTCGCACAACGCCGGGTCTTTCTCCTGGCAGTCGGCCAGCTTGCCGGGCAGGCCCATGCCGTCGAGCACGCCTTTGCGCCGCGTCATCTCGCGCGCTTTGCGGGCGGCTTCGCGGGCGCGGGCGGCGTCGACGATCTTGCCGCAGATCATCTTGGCGTCGATCGGGTGTTCGAGCAACCAGTCGGTGAGCAACTTGCTAACAATATCTTCGACCGGGCCGCGCACTTCGCTGGAGACCAGCTTGTCTTTGGTCTGGCTGGAGAACTTGGGCTCGGGCACTTTGACGCTGACGACGCAGGCCAGGCCTTCACGCATGTCGTCACCAGCGATTTCGACCTTAGCTTTTTTCGCCAGTTCGTTGTCGTCGATGTACTTGTTGATGACGCGTGTCATCGCCGCACGCAGCCCGGTGAGGTGGGTGCCACCGTCGCGTTGCGGGATGTTGTTGGTGAAGCACAGCACGCTCTCGTTGTACTTGTCGTTCCACTGCATCGCCACCTCGACACCGATGTTGGTGCCTTGGTCGCTTTGTTTGTCGCCGGCGGCGTGGAAGATGTTGGCGTGCAGCGGCTGCTTGCCCTGGTTGATGAATTCGACGAAGCCTTTGACTCCGCCGGCGAAGGCGAAGTTGTCTTCTTTGCCGTTGCGCTCATCCACGAGACGGATCTTCACGCCGTTGTTCAGGAACGAGAGTTCACGCAGGCGTTTGGCCAATACGTCGTAGTGAAAGTCGATCTGGCTGAAGATCGTGTCGTCGGGCAGGAAGTGCACTTCGGTGCCGCGCTTTTCGGTCTCGCCGGTGACTCGCATCGGGCTGACCTCAAAACCGTCGCGCATCTCAAGCACGCGGTCTTGCGTGAAGCCGCGTTTGAATTCGAGCGCGTGCACCTGGCCTTCGCGGCGTACCGACAGGCGTAGCCATTTGGAGAGCGCGTTGACGCAACTCACACCCACGCCGTGCAGGCCACCACTGACCTTGTAGCTGTTCTGGTTGAACTTGCCGCCGGCATGCAATTCGGTGAGCGCGATCTCGGCCGCGCTACGCTTGGGCTCGTGTTTGTCGTCCATCTTCACGCCGGTGGGAATGCCGCGGCCGTTGTCGATGACGCTGATGCTGTTGTCGCTGTGGATGGTCACGACGATGTCGTCGCAATGCCCGGCCAAGGCTTCGTCGATGGCGTTGTCAACGACTTCGAAGACGAGGTGGTGCAGGCCGGTGCCGTCGGAGGTGTCACCGATGTACATGCCGGGGCGCTTGCGCACGGCTTCCAGGCCTTCCAGGATCTGGATGTCGCCTTCGCCATATGCGGCCGAGGCTTCGCTGCCTGTGCTGGCGACAAAACCTTCTTCGCCGGGAATATCGCGCTGGGTCACGCCGGTCTTGTTGTCGGGCTTCTTGCTGGGCTTGGCGTCCAACTTCTTTCCGGGCTCGTTTTCGGGATT
>JANMMH010000312.1:0-9633 GCA_031373055.1 Rubrivivax sp.
AGGCCAGCCGCCACGGGGTCGTAGTCGCCGGCAACGATGACGATGGGAGTGTTGCCGCCTGCGGCTTTGAGCGCTTGCGCACTGACCTCATTGCCGGCAGTGAAAATTAGGTCCAAGCCCATACGCGTGAGCTCGGCGGCCTGCGCCGGGCTGCGCTCGCGCTGGCCACCGGCGTCGCGCCGCTCGATCACCAGGTTCTGGCCTTCGACTAAGCCCAGCTCCTGCAGCCGCTGCACAAAGGCAAGCGCATAGGGCTCCTTGAATGAGTCGACGAGATTGAGCCAGCCGATGCGCCACACGCGGCCGGTGGCCTGGGCGCGAGCCTGGCCCGAGGCGGTGGCGAGCGCTGCCAAGGCCAGCTGGCGCCGCGTGAACAGGGCGGCCTTCACTTACCCCGCCCGTCCTTCAAGAAGCGCTCCACCGTGGCCATGAAAGGCTTCAGCGAGATCGGTTTGGTGAGGTAAGCATCAAAGCCTGAACTGACAATCTTGTGCTGGTCTTCGGGCATCACCGAGGCCGAGACCGCGAGCACGGGCACGGCGTCGAGCGCGGGCTCTTTGCGGATGCGCGAAAGGGCCTCGATGCCGTCGATGTCGGGCAGCTGGATGTCCATCAGGATGAGGTCGGGCGCACCTTCGGTGGCCAAGCGCACGCCGTCCAGCCCATTCACGGCTTCGAGTGTTTCGTAGCCCTTGTGGCGCAGGATGTCGCGCACCAGCTTCATATTCTTTTCGTTGTCTTCGACGATCAGGATTCGGCTCATGTCATCGCCTCCAGTTCGATCAATGGCAAGGTGACGGTGAAGGTCGAGCCCTTGCCGGGTTCGCTGTCCAGCCGAATGCTGCCACCATGCAGTTCGACAAATCGTTTGGCCAGTGACAAGCCCAGGCCCGTGCCTTCGGCCTTGCGCAGGTAGTCGCCGCTGGCCTGGCGGAATTCTTCGAAGACCATGGCCTGCTCGCTGGGTGCGATGCCCACGCCGGTGTCGGTGACGCTGATGTGGACTTGCTCGGGCGTGGCCTGGCCACTCTGTTCGTCGTGGGTCGCTAACTCCCGACGTGCTTGCACTGAAACGCTGCCGCCCGCAGGCGTGAACTTCACCGCGTTGCTCAAGAGATTGACCATCACCTGCTTGACCTTGCGCGCGTCGGCCACCCACTCCTCCAGGCCCTCGTCGACTTTCAGCGACAGTGTCAGCCCGTTACGTTGCGCGCGTTCGCGCACCAGCGTCATCGAGTTGTCCAGCAGCATCTCCAGATCAAAGCAACTCGGCTCGAGCTCCATGCGCCCGGCTTCGATCTTGCTCAGGTCGAGCACGTCGTTGATCAGGGTGAGCAGGTGCTGGCCCGAGGAGTGGATGTCCTGCAAGTACTCCATCTGCTTGTCGTTCACGTCACCAAACATCTGCTCGCTCAAGACCTCGCTGAAGCCGATGATGGCGTTCAGCGGCGTACGCAGCTCGTGGCTCATGTTGGCCAGGAACTCGCTCTTGTGGCGGTTGGCGACTTCGAGCTGGCGGCTCTTGTCCTGGATCTCGTGGAACAGGCGTGCGTTCTGGATGGCGATGACGGCCTGGTCGGCGAAGGTCTTGAGTAGGCCGATTTCTTTGTCGTTGAAGCCGCTCGGCGGTTGGCGGATGACGTACAGGTTGCCGACCACGCGGCCTTCCCAGTTCATCGGCGCGAACGCCTGCGAATAGCTGCCGATGCCAAGCTCGTGGGCGATCTGGCGCACGGTGTCGGGCACGGCGAGGCCGTTCAGCACATCGGGGGAATGCTGGACCTGGCTCAAGGCGTGATCGTGGTCGACGTTGGCCACCGGGCGCGGCGCGGAGAACAGCTGCACCAGCTTGTCGCGCGCCGCGCCCTGGTGCGCCGCCAGTTCGACGCGGCCGTCAGCGGTCATCAAGGTGATGCCTTGCTCGGAGCTGTCAAAGAGCTTCATGCAACTCGTCAGGATCTTCTCGAACACGGGCTGCGTGTCGGACACCGAACTGCTGATGACTTGCAGCACTTCGGCGGTGGCGGTTTGTTGTTCGAGTGCTTCCTTGGTCTCGTTGAACAAGCGCACGTTTTCGATGGCAATGACAGCCTGGTCGGCAAAGACCTGGGCCAGCGCGATCTCCTTGTCGCTGAAATCGCCGACCGTGGCTCGCAAGATGCCTATGCACCCAACGGCCTTGCCGTCACGCCGCAGCGGCACAAACAGCGCCGAACGCCAACCGATCGCGGTGGCCAGTTCGCGTGTGCGCGGGTAGCGCGCAAAGACCTCTTCGCGGTCGCGGACGGTTGCGACCTTGGACGACAGCACACAGTCGCCGGACACGCTGTCGTGGTCGAGCGGCCAGCGCGGCACGCCGTGATCGAGTGACATCGTGGCATAGGCAATGGCTGCCCGCACCAGCTCATGGCCCGAGACCAGCAACAGGTTCACCGACACACCACCGAACAAGCGCTGGCAGCTCGCCACGATGGCGTCGAACACCGGCTGCGTATCGGTAATCGAACCGCTGATGACGCGCAGGATCTCGGCCGTGGCGGTCTGCTGTTCGAGCGCTTCGGTCAGTGCGGCCGTGCGCTCGTCGACCTTGCGTTCCAGCCCCGCATACGACTCACGCAGCTGCGCGCTCATGCGGTTGAACTGGTCGGCCAGGCCTTCGAGCTCGTCGCCGGTTTTGATGACGATTTGCTGGTCGAGCTGGCCTTCGCCGATGCGCCGTGCGCCGTCGTCCAGCGTGCGGATGGGCCGCACCATGCCACGCGCCAGTGCGCCAGCGGCAAGCGCAGAGACTGCCAGGCCAGCGACTAACAACAGACCTGTACGCCATATCGACGCGTTCAGCCGCGCGTAAACCTCCGACACCGGCTGCTCGACGAAGACCCGCCACTCCAGCGCGGCGATGGGCGCCACCGCCGTCAACACGGTGGTGCCGCTGAGGTCATGCGAGACCATCGCCGGCTCGCCCGACTTGTCGGTCTTCACGGCGTCCTTCACGTGTTCCAGCGCACCGAGGTTGGTCTTGCGCAGCACCAGGCCGATGTCGGGGTCGGCCACCAGGTTGCCGGCCTTGTCGAGTACGTAGGCCTTGCCTTTGCCTTCCTGGCTCTGGCCGACCTTGATGCGTGAGACCACATCCCAGATGAACTTCAGGTTCACCTCGGCCACCGTCACCGGGCCTTTGTCGCCACCGCTACGGATGGCCACCGTCATGTAGGGCTCGGTCTCCTTGCGAAAGTACACCGGGCTGTACCACGGCACGCCGCGTTTGGCGAGCTTGAACGCGGGCTCTTCCGAGCGGTCGCGTGCCGAGCCGGTGACGTCCATGCCCAGGCGCGAGACGGCGTTGCGCTCCTTGCCTTCGAGGTCGAGCAGCGCGATGTCGGTGATTTCGGGCGCTTGGCGCAGCAGCTTCAAGAATTCAACGCGGCGCATCTCGGTGTCGGCCGCGTCCAGCTGCGGCAGCGCGGCGTAGGCCAGCTGCTGCGAGATCTGGCGCACGTATTGCTCGATGCGCGAGGCGGCCGCCACCGCCTTTTCATACTGCAAGCTGGCCAGCGCGGCCTTGTTTTCCTGGTACGAGAAGTACAGGTTGATGCCGCTGCTAACAAGCAAAACGAGCGTCACCAGCGAGAGGATGAGCAACAGGTATTTGCGAAAGAGGCGGCCGCGGTGGGTGTCGGTGGGCGCGCCCGATGGCGCGTCTGGCTCCGCTTGGGCGGCGGCGGCGTTATCGGGCGGGGCGGGGCGTGCGGTCATAACGTCGTGTCTCGCTTCTTGCTTCGCGTCAGGCCTTGATCAGCGCCACGGCCAGCACGCCGGCCCGGGGCGCACGCCGGGCGAGCTGGCGGTCGAAGGTAACGAAGCGCTCGCCGTCGCGCCGCTGCGCGGCGTGCAGTGCGTCGGCAAAGTCCAGGCCAGCCTCGTAGCCCTGCAGTGCCTGCTGCGTCAGCACGGGGTCCAGCGCGTCGATGTTTTGCAGCGCCAACAGGTCGCGAAAGCTGGCGGCGATGAGCGCCGCGTCGAGGCTGTAGCTGCCACGCAATACCCACTCGCACTCCATCAACACCGACGCAGCGACGGTGCACGGCTCCGTGGACACCAGCCGCTCGGCGGCGCGGGCCTGCTTGGCGTCGTCGGCCACGATCAAGCGCAGTACGACGTTGGTGTCTAGTGCGGCCATCAGCGGGCGCGCTGGCGCGCGGCTTTCGTGGGCGTCACCGACGCGGCGGCGGCTGTCGGCGCCGGCGCGCGCCGCGCGGCCTCGCGCAACACAGCAGCGTCCATCTCGGCCAGGCTCAGTGCCTGGCCCCGGTAGCCCACGCGTTCGCGGATCAAGGCCAAGCCGCTGGCCAGCGCGACCTTCTGCGTCGGCCCGGCCGGGCGCAGCAACAGGCCTTCGGGCGTGTCATGCACTTCCAGCTGGGTGCCTGGCCCCCAACGGCGCGCCACGCGCAGCTGCTTCGGAATAATGATTTGGCCCTTGCTCGACAACACGGTGGTCTGCATGGTGTGCTCTAAAAAAGTAAGCAAGTGATCTTACTGCGGATGGTGGTGATGGCTGGCCGGCGCATCATTCCACCACCTCGTCGGCGCGCAGCAGCAGTGCACGCGGCAACGTCACCCCCATCGCCTTGAGCACCCTTTGGTTGACGATGAAGTCGAACTTCGTCGGCAGCTCCACCGGCAAATCGGCCGGCCGCGCGCCCTTGAGGATGCGCTCGATGTAGCTCGCCGTGCGCCGCATCAGCGCTTCAAGGTTGGGCCCGTAGTACAGCGTGCCGCCGGCTTGGATGTGGTGCGGCGTGACGCCGATGGACACCAGTTTGTGCTGGCTTGCGTAGGCGGCAATCGGCGCCAACATCGTGCCAACCACACCTTCGCCGGCCACAAAGAGCGCGTCAGGGCGACCTGCTGCCACGCGGGCGAGCACCGAGGCCAAGGTATCGCCAGGTGCGACATACACGATGTTCACCGCGATACCCAGTGCCTTGGCGGTGCCCATGTTGGCCGCGCGGTAGATCGCTTTGCCCGACGCTTGCTCTGCGGCAACGATGGTGAAGCGCCTGGCGCTGGGCACGGCCTCTCGCAGGGTCTGCAAGACCTTGCCCGAGACTTCGACGCCGGCCCATGACGTGCCCGTGACGTTGCCGCCCGGCCGCGCCAGGCTTTGCACGTAGCCGAGCTCCACCGGCAGTGCCGCGCCGATCATCACGATGGGGATGCGCTTCGTGGCGCGCATGGCGGCTTCGATGGGTTCGTTGGTGATGGCCAAGATCAGCTCGACGTCCTGCTGCACCAGCTCTTGTGCCAGGGCCGCAAGCCTGGCCTGGTCGGCCTCGGCAAAGCGCCACGCGATCTTCAGGTTGCGGCCCTCCTCATAGCCGGCAGCCTTCAGCGCCGCGCGTATGCCGGTGCCTTCGTAAGCGGCCAGCTGTGACGCGGATCGGCTCAGCGAGAGCACGCCCACGTGGCGCACCACGACGTCACCCGTCGTCGCCCTGGCGCCCGACGTCTGCGCCAGACTCGGCATGACCCAGGGCGCGAGTGCCACCGCCAGGCATTCGCGGCGCGACAGGCTCACCGCATCACCTCGTTGGCGTGTAGTCGCCGCGATGGTGGCGTCGTCCGCGCCAGGTGCGCCGTTACGACGAGCATGCAGTCGAGGCGTTTCATGACGCGTTGGCCGCTTGCTGATGCATGTTGGCGAACCCTCGGGCCTGCGCCTCGCGCTCGGCGCGCACCGTCGCAGCCGCGTCGCTGGGCTTGAGCACCAAGCGCGCGCCCTTGCGCGCCAGCGGCTCGGGCGTGGACTCAGGCGTCAGTTCAATTCGCTCGGCCACCACGTCGAGCCGCAGGCGCGAACCGGGGGTGAGGTTGAGACGGCGGCGTACAGACACCGGGACGACGATGCGCCCGGCGTTGTCGATGGTGGCAAAGAGGCTCATGGCAACATTCTTGTCAGACGAAGTGACAACAAATTTACCGTTGAAGATGGCAATTCAAGTGCCATTTTGATGTCGGTTGAATCTTATGTCCGACACCACCTCGCCGCCGTCGGCGCCGACCGAACCCGCGCGGGTCCGTGTTCGATCGGCCCTCATTCGATCACCTCGTCGGCACGTGCGCGCAGCGCCTGCGGCACCGTCACTCCCAGCGTGCCAGCGGTGCGCAGATTGATGACGAATTCGGTGCGCGTGGGCAGCTCGAACGGGATCTGCGCCGGCTTGATTCCGCGCAGCACCTTGTCGACCTGGATCGCGGTGCTGCGCGTCTGGTCCTCCCAGTTGAGCCGGTAGCTCATCAGGCCGCCGGCCTCGGCGAAGTCTCGGTGGTTGAACATGGCCGGCACACGTGCCGCCAGCAAGCCTTGCGCGAAGTCGGCGGTCGTGATCGAAGAGTTGTTGAAGGCCAGCGCCGCGACACGTTCACCAGGTCGCACCCCGGACAAGACGCGGCGCAGGTCGTCTAGCTGGTCGAGCTCATGCACGCTGGTCACCCAGCGGAGACGCTGCGCTCGCGCCACCGCGCTCGCCACCACATCCGTCAGCGCCTGGCGCTGGCGTTTGGGTTGCAGCACCAGCAAGCGCGTCGACGCTGGGCTCATCTCGCGCAGCAGCTCTAGCTGCTTGAACACCGACTCGGTGGCGGCATATGAGACCCCGGTGATGTTGCCGCCGGGCGCGGCCAGCGTGACGGCAAAGCCGGCGGCCACCGGATCGCCAACGCCGGTAACGATGGGCAAGGTGCGTGTCGCCTGCTGCAGGGCCAGAGTGGCCGACGTACCGCGCGTGAGCAAGGCATGCGCGCCAGCCTGCACCAGCGATTGCGCCAGCGCCGGCAGCCGCGCTGCGTCGGCGTCGGCAAAGCGCCAGTCGATGACGAGGTTGCGGCCTTCGTGCCAGCCCAACGTGGTCAGCGCTGCCGGCAATTCGCGCCGCAGGAATTCCCAAACCGCAGGCGTGTCGAACAGCAGCACGCCCAGGCGCCGCGGCGCGCCTTGGCCTCGGGCCGCACACAGCGGCAGCGTGGCCAGCCCTGCCAGTGCTCTGCGCCGCTGCATCACGTAATGACCTCATCGGCGCGCAGCAGCAGCGACTGCGGGATCGTCAGCTTCAAGGCCTTCGCCGTCTTGGCATTGATGACCAAGCCAAAGGTGCTTGGCCGCTCGACGGGCAGTTCACCGACGGGTGTGCCTTTGAGGATGCGGTCAATTTGCGCGGCCACACGCTGGTAGGTCCAGCGCATGCTCGTGCCATAAGCCATCAGGCCACCGTCTTCCACCTGTTCGCGCCACTCGTAGATGGCGGGCAGGCGGTGTTTGGCGGCCAGCGCGATGATCTCAACGCGGTCGCGCACGAAGTACGTGTGCGCGCCGACGAAAAGGCCTGCGGGCCGCCGCGCAGCCATCGCGTCGAACGTCGCGCTGTACTGCTTGTCCTGCACTTTGAAGATCAGCAGCTCGACGCCCAGTTGCGCTGCGGCGGCTTGTACTTCCTGCACCTGTTGCTGCTGCGAGGCGTCGTCGGGCACCATGCAAGCGAATCGGGTCTGGCCTGGCATGGCGGCCTTGAGCAGTTCCAGGCGCTTGGCCGCCAGCGTGCCGTCGGGCGCGATCAACACGCCGGTGATGTTGCCCCCGGGCCGCGCCAGGCTGCGCACCAGGCCCAGCGCCACGGGGTCGAAATTGCCATACAGCACGATGGGAATGCTTGATGTGGCATCGAGCGCCGCGCGTATCGACGGCAACGCCACGGCGATGATGACGTCGACCTTGGCCTGCACCAGTTCTTGCGCCAAGGCCGGCAGCCTCGCCGGGTCGCCGCCGGCCCAGCGCCGCTCCACCACCAGGTTGTGGCCTTCGCGGTAACCCAGCTCACTTAGAGCGTTAGGAAAGCCTGCGTAGGTGGGGTCCTGTAGCGACACTGGTGGCGCGGTGGGCCGCAGCACACCCACGCGAACGAGGCGCGGCGCGGCTTGCGCCAGGGCATCGCTGGCAGACGCCAGCCCGAGGCCCAGGCCAGCAAGGAGGCAATCTCGGCGCTGCATCACGTGATCACCCGGTCGGCACGCAGCATGAAGGAGGTGGGCAAGTTGATCTCCAGGCTGCGTGCGGTGGCCGCGTTCACCACCAGCTCAAACAGGTTGGGTTGCTCAACGGGCAAGTCGGCCGGCCGCGCGCCTTTGAGCACCTTGTCCACCAACTTCGCTGCACTTCGCAGCTGGCCGTCCAGCGAAGGGCCATAGGCGAAGAGCGCGCCGGCATCGGCCATCTGCGCGCGGTGCCCGACGATGGGCAGCCGGTGCTTGCGGCTCAGCTCGACGAGCCGCTCGCGCATATTCAAGGCCAGGCCCGATTCCGTCAGCACCACGTCGGCGCGGCGCGACACCAGGTTGGCCACGGCCGCTTCGAACTCGGTCGGCGTGGCCGCGGTGGCACGCAGCAAGCTCAGCTTGAAGTCGCTTTGCATCGCCGCCAATGCGGTGTTGGCGGCGCGGTCACTGGGGTCGGTGTCGGTACCCAACATGCCGATGCGCTTGGCATTTGGCAGCAACTCTCGCAGCAGTTGCAACCGCTTTGGCGCGAGCGACGCAGCAATGCTGGTGATGCCGGTGGCGTTGCCGCCTGGTCGCGCCAGGCTGGCCACCAGCCCGGCGGCGACGGGGTCGACCCCGCTGGCAAACACGATGGGGATGTTGCCGGTGTGCTGCTTCGCCGCCACCGCAGCCGAGCCCGGTGAGGCGAAGATCAGCTCGGGCTTGCGCGCCACCAGCTCGGCCGCGGGCTGCATCAACGCGGCCTGGTTGTCGTCGGCGTAGGCGCGGTCGTAGACGATGCTTTGGCCCTCGACCCAGCCCATGCGGCGCATGTCGTCAAAGAAGGGCTTGAGCGTTTGTTCTTCTTTGGCATGCGTGCTGGGTGCCAGGACACCCACGCGGCGCGGGCTAACGCCCAAGGTCTGGGCACGCGGGGCGGATGCAGCCAGGCCAAGGCCAAGGCCCAAGCACCATGAGGACAGTTGGCGGCGTTTCATCGAATCACCTCGTCGGCACGAAGCAGTACGGCTGGCGGCAAGGTCAGGCCCATGGCCTGGGCGGTCTTCAGGTTGATCACGAACTCAAAGCGGTCGGGGCCTTCGATGGACGTGTCGCCAGCGCGCTGGCCGCGCGCCAGGCGGTCGGCCAGCGGCACGGCTCGGGCGAAGTAGGTCTCTTGCACGGGGCCATAGGTCATGAGCACGCCAGATTCGGCATAGGCACGCAAGAAAGAAATCAGCGGCAGCTGGTAGCGCAGCGCGGCCGCAGCCAGCGCGGGTGCGAACAAAGAGGCACCCGGCGAGCTGAGCTGCACCATGCCGGTCCGTGGCCTGCCCGCCAGGTGGCGCAGGCCTTGGTCAACGTTGGCCATGCGATGCACTTCAAGCACCACCGCGTCGAAGCCCCGCGAGCGGGCCACAGTGCGAGCCACTTCAAGCTGGTTGGCGCCGGTGCTTGCGTCCCACAAGATGGCCAGGCGCTCGATGCCGGGCACGGTTTCGCGCAGCAGGTCGATCCACTTGCCGGCCAGTGCCGGCTGGTCCAGAAACAGGCCCGTGACGTTGCCGCCCGGCTTGGCGTAGCTGGCCGCGTAGCCGG
>JANMMH010000346.1:0-3780 GCA_031373055.1 Rubrivivax sp.
AGCTGACGGCCAACATTAGGCGCCCACGAGGCCTGCCGCCTCAGTAAGCAGTTGCCGTGGGAAGCGCCGTCAACTGCACGCCCTTGGTTGACGGCCGGCTTGGGCACCGAATCCGCCATACCGCATTGGATTCAACGCTGACTGACAGGCTTCTCGCCCACGAACTCGCGAACCTTCACGCCGTGCTCGGCAGCGAGCATCTCCGCCACCTTCTCGCCGATCATGATCGATGCTGCGTTCGTATTGCCGCTGACCACGTTCGGCATGACGCTCGCGTCCGCTACGCGCAGCTTGCCAACCCCCGTCACCTTCAGGCGAGGATCCACGACGCTGCCGATCCGGCAGGTCGACGTGACGTGGTAGACAGTGAATGAGTAGTGCAGCGCGAGGTCTTCGAGGAGGGCGTCGCTCGGCACGGCGCCCTCGACGTGTCCGTGCTTGCCGGCCAGGAACGGCGGGACCAGCAACGGGCCGATCTTGTGGCCTGCCGGCCAGTGCGCCACGATATCCAGCGCCCGGCGCAGCACGGCGACCATCACCTTCATGTCGTGCGGGTCGCCGAAGTAGTTCATGCGGATGACCGGATGGTCGGCGGGGTTGGTGCTGGCGAGCACGATCTCGCCCTCGCTGTGCGGCTGCACGGGGTTGGCAAGCACGATCACGCTCTCGGCAGCACCCGCCAGCCGCTTGGACGCATCGTCGAAGTATTGGTTGACGTCGACGAACAGGCAACGCTGCCAGAGGTCGTCGTTGTACCCCGACATAAAGCAGGCGATCTGTGCGTCGTGACTGTGGTGGTCTCCAAGGCCAGTGGAGTACCACGCGCCCGCGTCGTAGAGAGACGATGAGATCAGACCGCGCCCGGTGGTCGCCCACTCGGTAATGCGTCGTTCAGCTTCCTGCTTCAGGCCCTGGAGTTCCGCGGGCATCTTGGCGTCATCCTGAGGGTCGGCGGGCAGCGGCCCTGCCGGGGCACGCAGGGCGTCGGGGCCAAACGAGACGCCGAGTTCATTCACCGAAATGCCGACCCCCGGCGCTGGGAAGAATAGGCCGACATGCAGGTGATCCTTCAGGTGCTTGCCGACGTGCGGCGCATCGACCTGACACGCGATGCCTGCAGCCTCAAGCTCCGCTCGCGGCCCGATGCCGGACAGCAACAGCACGTGCGGCGACCCGATGGCACCACCGCTCAACACGACCTCCTTTGTGGCGAAGGCGGTACGGGCTTCACCACCGCCAATGCGATATTCGACGCCAGTGGCAACCCGTTGACCCACGGCGCCCTCCAGGACTACACGCGTGACCTGCGCGCCCGTGATGACGGTGAGATTCGGTCGCTTCTCGGCCTCGCCCTCGAGGAAGGCGTGGTACGTGCTCGACCGTTTGCCACCGCGTGTTGAGGTCTGAAAGAGCGACACGACGCCGGCCGGGCCGCCACGGTCTTGTCCGTTGTAGTCGCCGCGCGGGATACCGGCCGCCACAGCGGCATCCACGAACTCGCGCGCGCCCGGCAGTACCGGCGCACGCACGGACACCCCAAGGGGACCGGCAGTGTTGTGCGCTGATGCATCGATCGAGATTTCCTCGCTCGGCGCGAGCCCTTCGCTCTTCTTGAAGTACGGCAGCACGTCGCGGTAGCTCCAGCCGCTGGCGCCGCCTTTTTCCCAGGCGTCGAAGTCACCTGGATGGCCGCGCACATAGGCCATGTAGTTGATCCCGGATGAACCGCCGAGCATCTTGCCCCTGGGCATCATCATCCGACCACCCTTCAGCGCGAGCCCGCACTTGCCGGCATCCGCGCTGTACATCCAATCCGTCTGCGGGTTCTGTTGCATCGATGAGCACGCTGCGGGAATCATTTCCTCGACGGGCGGGCGGCCACCTGCCTCAAGCAACACCACCCGACAGGACGGATCTTCGGACAGACGAGCAGCAATCACCGCTCCAGCCGATCCGGCTCCCACCACGATGAAATCGAAGGTTTCTGACATGACGATGTCCCTTTCACTGGGGTCATTGCTGTTGGATTCGGGGGCTCCCCGGCCTTGTCAACGCAACGTCAGGTGGAACAAGCGAATCGGCCTACCCGGATGGTTTCATGTTGAACCGAACTTGATCGCTCCGCCGTTGGTGTCAACCCTTTGGCGAGCTCTTGTCTCTTGACACAATTCGGGGTGATGGCCGCGCTCGCGGGGCTGACCTGGAGCACCCGGCATGCCCAACTGTCTGCTCCCCGCCGCGCGCTCCGAGCCCCGGGCGCGTTCACTCGGTGACGGCGATCGATTAGCAAGATGGCTACGTTGATCGGCTCGATTTGGCCGGGAGCGCGAACCTACCCCATTTCGAAGCGGCCCTTGACGCACACCGATAGATCGGTCGCGGCTATGCGCACCGCACCAGCCGCCCTCAAGCCCGCTTCAAGCTCTGGTTCTTGATCGGCAAGTCGCGAATGCGTTTGCCCGTTGCGGCAAAGATGGCGTTGAGCACCGCCGGCGCGGCCACGGCGATGGTGGGCTCGCCGACACCGCCCCAAAAGCCGCCGCTGGGCACGAGCAGGGTCTCGACCTTGGGCATCTCATGGATGCGCATCATGGGGTAGGTGTCGAAGTTGGTTTGCTCGATGCGGCCGTCTTTGACCGTGCACTCACCGTACAAGGCAGCCGTTAGCCCGTAGACGAAACTGCCCTCGACCTGGGCCTCGATCTGCTGCGGGTTGACGGCGTGGCCGGGGTCGGTGGCGGCGACGATGCGGTGCACCTTCAGCACGCCATCGGCAGATACCGAAACCTCAGCGCAGGCCGCGACATAACTGCCAAAACCGTGCGTCTGCGACAGCCCGCGAAAGACCTTCTGGCCGTTCACGTCGGGCGCCGGCCTGCCCCAGCCGGCGCGCTGCGCGGCGGCTTCCAGCACAGCCAGATGTTTGGGATGGGACTTCATCAGCTCGCGGCGCAGCACCAGCGGATCTTTGCCGGTGGCGTGCGCCACTTCGTCGATGAAACATTCCAAATAGACCGCGTTCTGGTTCAGGTTCACGCCGCGCCAAAAGCCCGGCGGCACATGCGGGTTGCGCATGGCGTGGTCGATCAGCAGGTGCGGGAAGCTGTAGCCGAACATGGCCTCGCCGCCGCCGTTGTTCAGGCCTTGGAAGACGACGGGGTCGCGGCCATCGCGCACGTTCTGCGGGAAGATGCCCGCCAGGATGCTTTGGCCCGAGATGCGCATGTGCAGCGCCTGCACATTGCCCGCCGCGTCCAGCCCCGCCGTGAGCTTGCACTGCGTGATCGGGTGGTACAGGCCCTGCGTCATGTCCTCTTCACGGCTCCACAGCAGCTTGATGGGCGTGCCGGGCATGGCCTTGGCAATCGCCACCGCCTGGCGCACCCAGTCGTGCACCGCGCCGCGACGGCCGAAGCCACCACCGAGGTGAATTTTGTAGACCTCGCACTGCGCCGGCGGCAGGCCTGCAGCTTCGGCCGCAGCAGCGAGTGCGGCTTCACCGTTTTGGGTCGGTGTCCAGACCTCGCAGCGCTCAGTCGTCCACTTCGCGGTAGCGTTCATCGGCTCCATCGTGGCGTGGTTCTGATGCGGGTAGCTGTACACCGCTTCGACCTTGCGCGCAGCACCCGCCAACGCTTCGCGCGCGTTGCCGTTGCTGTTACCCACCACCGCGTTGTCGGCGTCCAGGCCGGCCTTGAGCATGGCGTTGACCGCCGCTTGCTGTACGCCCGCGTGGGCGCCCAAGTCCCACTCGATCGGCAGCGCGTCCAGGGCCTTCTT